>NZ_JBHWKU010000001.1:0-154163 GCF_042730645.1 Streptomyces sp. NPDC059906 | reverse complement strand
GCACGGACTCCACCACCGGCCCGGGCCCGGTCCGGACTCCCCGGATCCGGGCTCCCCCGTCACGGCGGCGACGGGGAACGGCGACTGCACCTCTCCAGCGAGGCCGGACCCTACCCGACGGCCTGAACCACCGGCACGGACTCCACCACCGGCCCGGGCCCGGTCCGGACTCCCCGGATCCGGGCTCCCCCGTCACGGCGGCGACGGGGAACGGCGACTGCACCTCTCCGGCGAGATCGGACCCTACCCGACGGCCTGAACCACCGGCACGGACTCCACCACCGGCACGGGCTCGCCCGGTCCGGACTCCCCGGGTCCGGACTCCCCCGGCCCCGGCTCCTCCGGCTCGGGCTCCTCCGGCCCCGGCTCCTCCGGCCCCGGCTCCTCCGGCTCGGGCTCCTCCGGCCCCGGCCCCTCCGGTGCGGACCACGGCCGTCCCGCCATCAGGTCGCCCAGGCCGGCCCAGGCGAAGTTCATCAGGGTCGCCGCCGCCTGCTTCGCGGTGACGCCCTCGGTGGCGCCCGCCCAGTCGGCGAGCGACTCCGCGGCCCCGACCAGCGCCTCGGCCAGCCCGGCGACCTCGCCCTCGGCCAGGTGCGGGTCCCGGTGCGCGTCGCGCGCGGCGGCGGCGATCAGCTGCGTCACGAAGGCGACGATCTCCTCGCGCATCGCCGCGACCTCGGCGGCGAACCGCTCTCCGTGCGTACGGGCGTGCAGGTGCAGCACCCGCCAGGCGTCCGGGTGCCGCGCGGTGTGCGTGAAGAACGCCCGCAGCCCGGACCAGAGTTGCCCGTCGGCGGACAGCCCCGGACGCACGCCGGCCCGCACCGCCTCGGTGAGGGCGCGGGCCTCGCGGTCGACGCAGGCGCTGAAGAGGTCGTCCTTCGAGTTCAGGTACAGATAGACCAGCGGCTTGGAGACGCCCGCCAGTTCGGCGATCTCGTCCATCGACGCCGCCATGTACCCGCGCCGGCCGAAGACGCTCACGGCGGCGTCCAGCATCTGCTGCTCACGGACCGCACGCGGCATCCGCTTGGTCTTCCCTGCACCCATGCGAATCAGCGTACGGTCCGTGCGGCGGTGTTCAGGACGTCAGCGCCCCGGACGGGACGGTCAGGCGGCGACCGGAACCGGCTCCGACGCCTGCTTCTCCCGCTCCGGCTCGTCGATCGGCGAGGCGTGCGCCTCGTCGTACGCCTTGCGGTCGAGCAGCCCCTCGCGGGCCGAGACGATGACGGGTACGAGGGCCTGGCCCGCGACATTGGTCGCGGTCCTCATCATGTCCAGGATCGGGTCGATGGCGAGGAGGAGGCCGACGCCCTCCATGGGCAGGCCCAGGGTGGAGAGGGTCAGGGTCAGCATGACCGTGGCGCCGGTGAGGCCGGCCGTGGCGGCGGAGCCGACCACCGAGACGAACGCGATCAGCAGGTAGTCGCCGACCCCGAGCTGGATGTCGAAGATCTGCGCGACGAAGATCGCGGCGATCGCCGGGTAGATCGCGGCGCAGCCGTCCATCTTGGTCGTCGCGCCGAACGGCACGGCGAAGGACGCGTACTCCTTCGGGACGCCGAGGCGCTCGGTGACCTTCTGGGTCAGCGGCATGGTGCCGACCGAGGAGCGGGAGACGAAGGCCAGCTGGATGGCGGGCCAGGCGCCCTTGAAGAACTGGAGCGGGCTGGCCTTGGCGACGGTGGCGAGCAGCGTCGGGTAGACCACGAACATCACGAGGGCGCAGCCGACGTAGATGTCGGCGGTGAAGGTGGCGTACTTGCCGATGAGGTCCCAGCCGTAGGTGGCGATGGCGTTGCCGATGAGGCCGACGGTGCCGAGCGGGGCGAGGCGGATGACCCACCACAGGGCCTTCTGGAGGAGTTCGAGGACCGACTCGCTCAGGTTCAGGATCGGCTGGGCCTTCTCGCCGAGCTGGAGGGCGGCGATACCGGCGACGGCGGCCATGAAGACGATCTGGAGCACGTTCAGCTCGGTGAACGGCGTGATGACGTCGGTCGGCACGATGCCGGTCAGGAAGTCGATCCAGGAACCGGTGTGCTCGGGCTTGGCGCCGTCGGCCGGGGTGAGGCCGGTACCGGCGCCGGGGTTGGTGACCAGGCCGATGACGAGGCCGATGGCCACCGCGATCAGCGAAGTGATCATGAACCAGAGGAGGGTGCGGGACGCCAGGCGGGCCGCGTTGTTGACCTTCCGCAGGTTGGTGATCGAGACGAGGATCGCGAAGAAGACCAGCGGCGCGACGGCCAGCTTCAGCAGGCCGATGAAGGTGTCACCGACCTTCTCCAGGGTGGTGACCAGCCACGATATGTCCTGGCTGCGAGCCAGCCAGCCCAGCAGGACGCCGAGGACGAGACCGGCGAGTATCTGGGCCCAGAAGGGCACCTTGAGGTACTTCGTGAAAGAAGAGGGTGAAGACACGGACATGCTCCGTAGGGGGACGGGACGCGGGATGGGACGCGCTGAGCTGACGTGGGGACGACTGGTGAGGGGGGAACGTCAGGGGCGACAGTTCGCGGACGCGCACCGGCAGAGGTCCACGTGCAGGCGCGCCACGAGCGCGAGGCGCTGTGGTGTGGTGGGCGCGGCTGCTTGCTTCATGCACACGACTTTAACACCCATGCTTTGAGACACTCAAAGCCATACTTTGAGAGGCAGGAGTGCCCTACTGCCCGCAAAACGCAAAGCGCCCCGGTTTCCGGTGTTTTCGGAAGCCGGGGCGGGCGTGAGCGTACGCGCGTGCGTGACGGACGTTACGAGGTCTGCCCCTGTGCCCGCGCCGTGTCGTCGGCGCCGTCCTCCTGGCCGCGGTTGGCCTCCAGGTTGGCCTTCATGCGGTCCACCCGGCCCACGACCTGGACCGAGGCCCGGTCCCGCTCCTTGCGCAGCGCGACGTAGCTGATGGGGGCGGAGATCAGCAGGGAGAGCAGGAGGATCCACATGCCGTTGGAGTCGCCGAGGCCGCGCGGGAACACTCCGGCGTAGACGAGCCCCCAGACGACCACGAGGCAGCCTGCGAAGATCCCGAGGCGCATCAGCGTGTAGCGGAGCATCTCAATCCACTCTTCCGTTTCTGGCACAAAGAGGCACTGTCCAGTGAAACATGCCGGGCCGTCGATCTTGCAGGGGGGTCGGCCGGGCGACGGCCGGGGTCGGGCCAGGAGTCGGGCCAGGGGTCAGGCCAGGGGTCAGGCCAGGGGCAGCAGCATGAAGACGTCGTCCCGGTCGTCGCCGGGGGCGACCCGGATCGCGCCGGGGACCCGGCCGACCTCCTTGTAACCGCAGGACTCGTAGAACCGCTCCAGGCCGAGCCCGCCGCGGCAGGTGAGGCGTATCGCCTCGATGCCGTCGCAGGTGCGGGCGGCGTCCGCGGCGGCGGCCATCAGGTCCCGGCCGTAGCCCCGGCCCTGGTGGCGCGGGTGGACCATGACCGTGTAGAGCCAGAGCCAGTGCCGCATCAGCCGGTGCGTGTTCAGGGCGAGGAACGCGGTGGCGGCCACCCGGCCCTCCTCGTCGTGTCCGACGAGGAGGCGGGTACGCCCTTCGGCCATGCCCGTCAGGTGCTTGAGCAGCTCGGGGCGGACGTCCTCGCGCGTCACCGGCGGCACGAAGCCGACGGAGCCGCCGGCGTTGGAGACGTCGGTCCACAGGTCGAGGACGCCGTCGCGGAGGTCGGGGGTGACGGCCGGATCGAAAGTGAAAGTAAGGGACACCCCGCCATAGTAGCTATTACGCAAGTGCTCGTGCGGCGACTTTCAGGTCCGAGAGCAGACCCCGGTAGGCCGCCTCCCGGTCCTCGGCCCGCAGCACCGCCGAGGGGTGCACGGTCGGCACCAGCCGTTCCGGACGCCCGTGGATCTCCTCCTCCAGCACCGTGCCGCGCACCCGAGTGACCCGGAAGGACGAGCCCAGCAGCGCCTTGCCCGCGGTGGCGCCCAGCACCACGATCAGCTCGGGCTCCACGCGGTCCAGCTCGGCGGCCAGCCAGGGGCCGCAGGCCGCCGTCTCGCGCAGGGTGGGCGCCTTGTGGATACGGCGCTTGCGGGGCTCGGCCCGGGTGAACTTGAAGTGCTTGACGGCGTTGGTGACGTACGCGTCCGCCGGGTCGAGACCGGCTTCCGCCAGCGCCCGGTCCAGGAGGTGCCCGGCGGGGCCGACGAAGGGTTTGCCCTGCCGGTCCTCCTGGTCGCCGGGCTGCTCGCCGACGAGCATGACGCGGGCGGACGCCTTGCCGGCGCCGAAGACGGTCTGGGTGGCGTCCCGGTGCAGGGGGCAGCCCCGGCATTCGGCTGCCGCCGCGCGCAGGGCGGGGAGGCCGCCGCGTGTGGGAACGAAGGGTTCTGCGGTGTAGTCGTCCTCGGCGGCCATGGGGTGCGGGTACCCGCCGGGGGCGGTTCGGATGCGATTCCGGGTGCGGGTGGTTCGTGGCTGGTCGCGCAGTTCCCCGCGCCCCTGGGTAGGGACGGTCCCCGGCGCCTGTTCAGGCGGCGTGAGTGCATGCCCTCAGGGGCGCGGGGAACTGCGCGACCAGCCCCCACTCACCCGCGCCCGAAGAACAACCGGAAATTCACACCCGCATCGGCTGCGGCGACTCCCGACGCGCCGGGTCGGAACCCTCGTA
Organism: Streptomyces sp. NPDC059906; assembly: GCF_042730645.1. NCBI lineage: Bacteria > Bacillati > Actinomycetota > Actinomycetes > Kitasatosporales > Streptomycetaceae > Streptomyces > Streptomyces sp. NPDC059906. The sequence continues at coordinate 149,533 of NZ_JBHWKU010000001.1, read as the reverse complement.
CTCCCGGAGGATCTCGTACCGCGTGTTCCGCTCGACCGGCCGGAACCCGGCGTCGCGGATGAGGTCCAGCAGGTCCTCCCGCGTCAGCTTGTTCGGCGTGCCGAAGTCGTCCGCGTCGTGCGTGATCTTGTACTCGACGACCGAGCCGTCCATGTCGTCCGCGCCGTGCTGGAGGGCGAGCTGGGCGGTCTGGACGCCGTGCATGACCCAGAAGACCTTGACGTGCGGGACGTTGTCGAAGAGGAGGCGGGAGACCGCGAAGGTCTTCAGGGCCTCCGCGCCGGTCGCCATCTGCGTCCGCGCCTGGAGGCGGTTCCTGACCTTGCCGTCCTTCATGTCCACGAAGTCGTGCTGGTAGCGCAGCGGGATGAAGACCTGGAAGCCGCCCGTCTCGTCCTGCAGCTCACGCAGGCGCAGCACGTGGTCCACGCGGTGGCGGGGCTCCTCGATGTGGCCGTAGAGCATGGTGCACGGGGTCTTCAGGCCCTTCTCGTGGGCCAGGCGGTGGATGCGGGACCAGTCCTCCCAGTGGGTGCGGTGGTCGACGATGTGCTGCCGCACCTCCCAGTCGAAGATCTCCGCGCCGCCGCCGGTGAGGGACTCCAGACCGGCGTCGATCAGCTCGTCCAGGATGTCGGAGGCGGACATCCCGGAGATGGTCTCGAAGTGGTGGATCTCGGTGGCCGTGAACGCCTTGAGGGACACCTCCGGCAGCGCGGCCTTCAGCTCCCTGAGCGAGCGCGGGTAGTAGCGCCACGGCAGGTTGGGGTGCAGGCCGTTGACGATGTGCAGCTCGGTGAGGTTCTCGCCCTCCATCGCCTTGGCGAGCTTCACCGCCTCCTCGATGCGCATCGTGTACGCGTCCTTCTCCCCCGGCTTGCGCTGGAAGGAGCAGTACGCGCAGGAGGCGGTGCACACGTTGGTCATGTTGAGGTGGCGGTTGACGTTGAAGTGGACGACGTCGCCGTTCTTCCGCGTCCGCACCTCGTGCGCGAGGCCGCCGAGCCAGGCGAGATCGTCCGACTCGTACAGCGCGATGCCGTCCTCGCGGGTCAGCCGCTCACCGGAGCGGACCTTCTGCTCCAGCTCGCGCTTGAGCCCGGCGTCCATGCGATACCTCTTTCTGAGACCGACGGGTAAACCGTACGCCCCGGCCGTCGGGGTCCGGTTACTGGACCTCTTCGGGCAGCTCGCCCACCCGGTTCTCCCACTTGGTGGAGAGAACGATGGTGGTGCGGGTCCGGGACACGCCCTTGGTGCCCGACAGCCGCCGGATGATGCTCTCCAGGCCGTCCACGTCGGCGGCGCGCACCTTGAGCATGTAGGAGTCGTCGCCGGCGATGAACCAGCAGTCCTCGATCTCCCGCAGCTCCTTGAGGCGCTGCGCCACGTCCTCGTGGTCGGCGGCGTCGGAGAGCGAGACGCCGATCAGGGCGGTGACGCCGAGGCCGAGCGAGGCGGCGTCGACGGTGGCCCGGTAGCCGGTGATGACACCGGCCGCCTCCAGCCGGTTGATGCGGTCGGTGACGCTGGGTCCGGAGAGTCCGACGAGGCGCCCCAGCTCCGCGTAGGAGGCCCGGCCGTTCTCTCTCAGGGCCTGGATGAGCTGCCTGTCCACCGCGTCCATGCGATCGAAGCCTTCCACTGAAGAGTTCTGAAGATGTGGGTAACAAACGTGTGGGGGGAGGTCATGGCGCGGCGCCGCTCAGCCGGTGGGGCGGGCCCCGCCGAGGTCGCCGCGCCAGCGGCGGTACAGGTCGTGCCCGACGCCCGCCGCGTCGAGGACGCGTCCGGCGACGAAGTCCACCAGGTCCTGGATGTGCGTCGCCCCCGCGTAGAAGGCCGGGGAGGCGGGCACCACGCTCGCGCCGGCGTCGTCCAGGGTCACCAGGTGCCGCAGCGTCCTGCCGTCCAGCGGGGTCTCCCGTACGGCCACGACCAGCCTGCGGCGCTCCTTGAGGGTCACGCTCGCGGCGCGCTGGAGCAGGTCCTTGGACAGCCCGAGCGCGACACCGGCCACGCAGGCCGTGGACGCGGGCACGATCAGCATGCCCTTCGTCGGGTACGACCCCGAGGACGGCCCGGCCGCGAGGTCGCCCGCGCTCCAGTGCCGTACGCCCGACACGTCCGCGTCGAACGTGTCCGGCTTTCCGTCGGCTCCGCGGGCCAGCCACTCTCGCAGGTCCTGCTGCCAGTGGGCGTCGCGGAAGGAGATGCCGGTCTCGTCGAGCAGGGTGAGCCGCGAGGCCCGGCTGACCACCAGGTCGACGCTCTCGCCGGCGGCGAGCAGCGCACGCAGCACGGCGGCGGCGTACGGGGTGCCGGAGGCCCCGGACACCCCCACGATCCAAGGCACGCGCTGCGTCTGTCCTGGCTTCATGATGCCGAGCCTAGTCGCAGGCTCATGCTTTTCAGACCGTGAGGCCCCGTACGAGCAGATCCAGCAGCGCGCACACGAAGAGGGCGATGCCGATGAATCCGTTGACCGAGAAGAACGCCCTGTTGAGGCGGCTCAGGTCGGTGGGGCGGACGATGGTGTGCTCGTAGAGGAACGCGCCCGCGACGATCAGCAGGCCGAGCCAGAAGAAGACGCCGGCGTCGGTGGCGACGGCGTACCAGGCGAACAGGGCCGTGGTGACCGTATGGCAGGCGCGGGCGCCCCAGATGGCGGCCGGGACGCCGAAGCGGGCCGGGACGGACTTCACGCCGACCTGCCGGTCGGTCTCGACGTCCTGGCAGGCGTAGATCAGGTCGAAGCCGCCGATCCAGATGCCGACCGCGAGACCGAGGATCACCGCCTCCCAGGACCACTCGCCGGTGATCGCCAGCCAGCCGCCGATGGGCCCCATGGCCTGCGCGAGACCGAGGATGGCCTGCGGGAAGTTCGTGAACCGCTTGCCGTACGGGTAGACCACCATCGGGATCACCGCGACGGGGGCCAGGGCCAGGCAGAGCGGGTTGAGCAGGGCCGCCGCGCCGAGGAAGACGACCAGGGCGATCAGCGCGCCGGTCCAGGCGTGCTTGACCGACATGGCGCCGGTGACCAGCTCGCGGTGGGCGGTGCGCGGGTTGCGGGCGTCGATCTCGCGGTCGATGATCCGGTTGACCGCCATCGCGAAGGTGCGCAGGCCCACCATGGCGACGGTGACCAGGAGCAGTCGGCCCCAGTGGATGTTCTCGTCCCACAGGAACATCGCGGTCAGCGCGGCGATGTAGGCGAAGGGCAGCGCGAAGACCGAGTGCTCGATCATCACCAGGCGCAGGAACGCTTTGGTGCGCCCCGGCTGCTGCGGCAGGGCGGCGGAAGCCGACGTCACAGTCCGTACTCCTTCCAGCGGCGGTCGACCTTCGCCGCCGTATCCGGGTCGGACAGCACCATGTCCGGCCAGCCCCCGTCGCGGGTGTACCCCTCCTCGGGCAGCTTCTTCGTCGCGTCGATGCCCGCCTTGCCGCCCCAGAACTGCTGGTAGGAGGCGTGGTCGAGGTGGTCGACCGGGCCTTCGACGACGGTGAGGTCGCGGCCGTAGTCGGTGTTGCCGAGGGCCCGCCAGGCGACCTCGTGCAGGTCGTGGACGTCGCAGTCGGAGTCGACGACCACGATCAGCTTGGTCAGGGACATCATGTGGGCGCCCCAGATGGCGTGCATCACCTTCTGGGCGTGCTTGGGGTACTTCTTGTCGATCGAGACGATCGCGCAGTTGTGGAAGCCGCCGGCCTCGGGGAGGTGGTAGTCCACGATGTCCGGGACGATGATCTTCAACAGGGGCAGGAAGAAGCGCTCCGTCGCCCGGCCCAGCGGGCCGTCCTCCGTCGGGGGGCGGCCGACCACGATGGACTGGAGCAGCGGGCGCTTGCGCATCGTCACGCAGTCGATCTTCAGGGCGGGGAAGGGCTCCTGCGGGGTGTAGAAGCCGGTGTGGTCGCCGAAGGGGCCCTCGGGGAGCATCTCGCCGGGCTCCAGCCAGCCCTCGATGACGACCTCCGCGTGCGCGGGGACCTGGAGCGGGACCGTCTTGCAGTCGACCATCTCGACCCGCTTGCCCTGGAGGAACCCGGCGAAGAGGTACTCGTCGATGTCGCCGGGGAGCGGGGCCGTGGAGGCGTAGGTCACGGCGGGCGGGCAGCCGAAGGCGATGGCGACCGGCAGCCGCTCACCGCGGCGGGCGGCGACCTGGTAGTGGTTGCGGCTGTCCTTGTGGATCTGCCAGTGCATGCCGATGGTGCGCCTGTCGTGGCGCTGGAGGCGGTACAGGCCCAGGTTCCGGATGCCGGTCTCCGGGTCCTTGGTGTGGGTCAGGCCCAGGTTGAAGAAGGAGCCTCCGTCGTCCGGCCAGGTGAAGAGGGCGGGGAGGCGCTCCAGGTCCACGTCGTCGCCGGTGAGGACGACCTCCTGGACGGGCGCGCTGCCCGGCTTCACCTTCTTCGGCGGTACGTGCGTCATCGTGCCGAGCTTCCCGAAGGCCTCGCGCATGCCGACGAAGCCCTGGGGCAGCTCGGGGCGGAGCAGCCCGCCGATCTTGTCCGAGATGTCGGAGTACGACTTGAGGCCGAGGGCCTTGAGCAGGCGGCGGTCGGTGCCGAAGACGTTCATCGCGAGGGGCATGTCGGAGCCCTTCACGTTCTCGAAGAGCAACGCGGGGCCGCCCGCCTTGTTCACCCGGTCGACGATCTCCCCGACCTCCAGGTACGGATCCACCTCGGCCTTGATGCGCTTGAGGTCGCCCTCGCGCTCCAGCGTCCTGAGCAGGGAGCGAAGATCGTCGTAAGCCATGCCGTCCAGTATCCCCGAGCGGCTACCCTGGCCCTGTACCTGGGGGCCGTGACGCGTCCCCACCCCTCGCTTGAGCTGGAGAAGCCCATGCTCCGGGTGCTGATGTTCCTCGTACCACTGGCCCTGAGCGTCTACGCGTTCATCGACTGCATCAGCACGAAGGACGCGGACATCCGCCACATGCCCAAGCCGCTGTGGGCGATCCTCGTGCTGCTCTTCCCGCTGGTCGGCTCGATCTCCTGGATCATCGCCGGGAAGAAGCGGCAGCCGGCCGGCTCCTCGCCCCGGCAGGGCGGCGGCGGGCGGCGGCAGTGGGTGGCGCCCGACGACAACCCCGACTTCCTGAAGTCCCTGGAGAAGGACGACGAGAAGGACGGGGACAAGGACAAGGACTAGGACTAGGACTAGGACTAGGCCCTGGTCCAGCGCTGGGAAGCGGAGCCGGTGCACGTGGTGGTCGTCAGGCCGATCCTGGACGCCCGGCGGTTGAGGTCGAGGCAGCCACCGGTGTTGAGGTTCCTGAGCGAGCCGTTCGCCCCCTCCTGCCACTCTCCTCCGAACGAGCCGCAGGTGTCCTTGACGAGCCAGGCGTTCGCGCTCCTGGAGTGGATGCACTGGGCCGTGCCCACGTTGAGGATCCTGAAGGCCCCGCCCGAGGTGCTCTGGAAGCGGAAGACGGCGTTGTCGCCCGAGCAGGTGCCGTCGTCGATGGGGGTGCCGACGTACATGCACTTCCCGCTCGATCCGTTCTTCAGCGTGAAGGTGCCCGACGCGGACCCTCCGTCGTCCGAGCCGTCGTCGCCGGACCCGCTCTCCCCCGACCCGCTTCCGGAGCCGGCGGACGTGTCCGAGTCGGACGAGCCGCCCGCGTCGGACGACCCTCCCGCGCCGGAGGATCCCCCCGAGCCGGAGGCGCCGCCGGAGTCCGAACCGCCGCCGGACGCCCCCTGAGCCGCAGCGGCCGCGTCCCCGCTCCCGCCGCCCTTCCCGCTCTCCTCGCCCTTGCCCTGGCCCTTGTCGTCGCCCTTGTCCCGGTCGTCCTTCTTCCCACCGTCGGGACTGCGGGAGGCGGCGGCGCTCGGGCCGGTCGAGCCGGTGGCGGAGCCGGCCGGACCAGGGGTGGCGGTCGTGGTGGCCGCGGGCGGCGCGGCCGCGTTCCCGTCCCGGTCCGCGTCGTCCATCACGTACGGCAGCAGTGTGAACCCGAGCGTCGCCCCGGTCACGGCGACCGGGATCACGAACGCCAGCACCCGCGTATGGGCCCGTCGTTCACGCTTCTCCGGCGCGCCGCCGGTGACCACGGGGACGGACGGCGCGGCGGGCACGGCCTCGTCCGCGGCCGCCTCGTCCGCCGCCGCCTCGCCCTTCTCGTCCTTCTCGCCCTTCTCGCCCTTCTCGTCCTTCTCACCCGGCTCATCCGACGCGGGCGCGTCCGCCTCCGGCAGTTGTGCGGGTTCCGGGGCCCGGGCGGCGAAGGCGGCCCGCTCGGACAGCCGCTCGGTGATGTCCCGCGGCCACGGCGCGGCGGCCGACGGGCCGTGCGCCGCGGCGCGTTCGACGAGTTCGGCGGCGGTGGGCCGGCCCTCGTGGTCCTTGTCCAGGCAGGACGCGACGACGTCGGCGAGTTCGGGGTCCAGGTCGCGCAGCGGCTGGAGGTCGGGCTCCTCGTGCACGATGCGGTAGAGCACGGCGTGCCCGGACTCGTCACCGAAGGGCGGGCGGCCGGAGGCCGCGTACGCGATCACCGAGCCCAGCGCGAAGACGTCGACGACGCCGCTGGACGCCCGCTTCCCGGAGGCCTGCTCGGGCGACATGTAGGCGGGCGTGCCCACGACCATGCCGGTCCTGGTCAACTGGCTCTGGTCGGCGGCCCGGGCGACGCCGAAGTCGATGAGGGTGAGGCCGTCGAGGGTCAGCATGACGTTGGACGGCTTGAGGTCCCGGTGGACCATGTCCAGCGCGTGCACCGCCGCGAGGCCCGTGGCGGCCTCCCGCAGGACGAGCCACAGCGCCTCGGCGGGCAGGGGCCCGTGCAGGTCGACGGCCTCGCGCAGGGTGAGGCCGGGGACGTAGGCGGTGGCGAACCACGGCGGCCGGGCCTCCCGGTCCCCGGCGAGCAGCGGCGCGGTCGCCTCCTCGGGCAGCCGGGCGAGATTGTCCAGCTCGTGCCCGAAGCGGCGCAGGAAGTCCTTGTCCTCCCCGGCGACCGACGGCAGCACCTGCTTGACGGCCGCGTACCGGCCCTCGTGGACGCCGAGGTAGACGCGGCCCATGCCGCCGGCCCCGAGCCGGCCCAGCAGCGGGATCGGTCCGATCCGGCGCGGGTCGTCGTCCTCCAACGGCTCGGCACCACTGCCCGTGAGGCCGGATCCGGCTTCCCCGCTCAACTCTCTCCCCGTTCGCCGGCGCCGCGTGCTCCGTGCGGGTGCCGCGGCCACTCCTGGAAGCTACATCTTTAGCACGAGCGCCCCAACTACGGGGTTGTGGAACGGTGGTGAGAGTTCATCAGGACCGTCACACAAGGTGTGCGATCCGCGCCGGGGCCAGCGCCCGGTCGAAGGCCCGTACGTCGCGGATGGCGCCGGGGAAGAAGTCCCGGGGCTGCCCGTCGAAGGAGGCGCGGCCGATGACGAAGGGGCCCGTGGCGGGGGCGGGGCCGGTGTCCTCGACGACCGCCTCCTGGACGCCGTTGACGTACAGGCGCAGCTTGCGGGCCGGGCCGTCGCAGACGCCGGTCAGGTGGGTCCAGACGTGCGCGGCGGGCGCGGTGCGGCCGACGGCGCGCAGACCGGGCCGGGCGAAGGCCCAGCCCTGGTCCTCGCTGGAGTACTGAAGGTAGAAGCCGCTGGCGTCGGCGCTGTCCTGGCTGACGGCGGTGGCGAAGAAGCCCGGCACGGCGGAGAGGCGGACCCAGGCGGCGACGGTGAAGCTGTGGCCCGCGCCGGTCCGCAGCACCGGACCGGCGGTCACGATCTGGCTGCCGGTCCCGTCGAAGGCGGCACCTTCCCCGGCGCCCTGCCAGGCGACGCCGGTCACGGTGCCGTCGTGCCCGCCCGCGGTGTCCCGCGCGACCTGGCCGGAGGCCTCGTCGAGGGGCCAGAGTCCGACCAGGCCCGGGGGCGGGGAGGGCGCGGACGAGGCCGACGGCGAAGGCGCGGGCGCGGAACCGTCCGCCGGGCCCGGGTCCGGGTCCGGGTCCGCCGGGCGGTTGAGCCAGAATCCGGTCCCCACGCCGAGGGCGGCGAGCGCGCCCGCGCCGGAGAGCAGGAAGGCCCGTCGGCTCCGGCGGCCGCGGTCCCCGGTCGCCGTCGGGCGTACGTCCGCCGGTGCGGTTGCCGACGGGTACGCCGACGGGTACGCCTGCGGGTACGCCTGCGGAGGTGCGGTGTCGACGCGGGTGTGCTGATGCGCCGGGGGTGCCGCGACCGGCGGGACGATCTGGGTGGGCACGGCGTCCGCGCGGGTCGGACGGGCGGCCGGCGTCCACTGCTGGGCGTGCGGCAGGGCCGTCGCGCTCTCGCCGCCCAGCGGGCCGATGCGGGCGAGGATCTCGCGCGGGGCGGGGCGCTGGGCCGGGTCCTTGGCGAGGCAGTCGGCGATCAGGGAGCGCAGGGCAGGGTCGGCGACGGCGTCGACGTCCGGGGCGTTGTGCACGACGCGGTAGAGCAGCGCGGGTGTCGGCCCGGCGCCGAACGGGTTGGTGCCGGTCGCCGCGAAGGCCAGCACCGCGCCGAGGCAGAACACGTCGCTGGCCCAGGTGACCTCGTCCCCGTTGACCTGCTCCGGGGACATGAAGCCCGGGGAGCCCGCCATGTGCCCGCTGCCGGTGAGGGAGTCGGCGTCGACGCTGCGGACGATGCCGAAGTCGATGACGCGCGGCCCGTCCTCGGCGAGCAGCACGTTGGAGGGCTTGAGGTCGCGGTGGACGAGGTGCGCGGCGTGGATCGACACCAGCGCCTCGGCGAGCCCCGCGGCCAGCGTGAGCACGGCCTGCGGGTCGAACGGACCCCGCTCGGCCACCGCCTGTTCCAGCGAAGGACCGGCGATGTAGCTGGTGACCAACCAGGGCAGCGGCGCGTCCGGGTCGGCGTCGACGACGGGGGCGGTGAAGGCGCCGCTGACCATCCTGGCCGCCTGGACCTCGCGCCGGAAGCGGTCGCGGAACTCGGGTCGGCGCAGCAGCTCGGCGTGCACCACCTTGACGGCGACGAGCCGCCCGCCCGGGGACCGGCCGAGGAAGACCCGGCCCATGCCGCCCGCACCCAGCCGGCCCAGCAGCCGGTACTCCCCGACGGAGCGCGGGTCGTCCGGCTCCAGCGCTGACACAGATCCCTCCCGGCGTGCGGTTCCTCGCCCCTGCGGGCTGGTCCAGCATAGGGGGGCCGTCAGCGGGCGACGTCGGCGAACTTCTCGACGGCGGCCGGGGTGACCGGGGTGAAGAAGTTGACCAGGTTGCCGTCGGGGTCGCGGAAGAGGAGCGCGCGGTTGCCCCAGGGCATGGTGGTGGGCTCCCTGACGAACTCGTCCACGAAGCCGGTCAGGTTCCGGTGCACGGCGTCCACGTCGTCGACGAGGAACTCGACGATCACGCTGCGGTTGTCGGCCGGGCGGGCGGAGCCGGGGGCGAAGAGCGGCACGGTGCGGGTGCTGCCGATCGCGAGCGTCCCGGACGGGGTGCGCAGTTCCGCGAAGTCCTCGGTGGCCCAGGTCGCGCGCAGGCCGGTGGCGCGCTCGTAGAAGCCGACGAGACGGGCGACGTCGTCCGTGATGACGCGGAGCGAGACGAGGTTCATGAGGGTGCCTCCTGGGGGCCGATCGGCCGATCAGTGCTTACGGCCCCCACGCTAGGAGCGATACCGGTCACAATCCGGCCGGTATCGGCGGCAGACTTACGGGCATGTCACGTCCCGTGTCCCGCGTCCTCACCCTGCTCGAACTGCTCCAGTCGGGCGGAGTGCGCACCGTGGCGGAACTCTCCGGCCGGCTCGGCGTCGGCGAGCGCACGGTGCGCCGGTACGTCGACCACCTCGTCGACCTCGACGTCCCGGTGGAGTCGGTGCGCGGCCGCTACGGCGGCTACCGGCTCGCCCCCGGCCACCGCATGCCCCCGCTGATGCTGACCGACGACGAGGCGCTGGCCGTACTCCTTGGCCTGGTCGCGGGCCGGCGGACGGGGATCACGGCGGCGGCGGGCACGGCGGGCGAGACGGCGGCGGCGAAGGTCCGGCGGGTGCTGCCGGAGCGGCTGCGCCGGCGCCTGGACGCGGTGCTCGACTCCCTCACCTTCACGACCGCGCCGGCCGAGTCCGCCGCCCCGGAGGCCGCCGTGCTGCTCCCGGTCGCCGACGCGGTGCGCCATCACCGGCCGCTGGCGATCCGGTACACCGGCGGGCGTGGTGGAAGCGGTGGGAGCGGTGGGGGCGGTGGGGGCGGTGAACGGACCGTGTACCCGTACGGGCTGGTCGCGCACGCGGGCCGGTGGTACGTGACGGGCCGGGACCTCTCGGTCGGGGCGGACCGGACGTTCCGCCTCGACCGCATCCACGGCGCGCGGGTCCTGCCCGGCACCTTCGAACCGCCGCCGGGACCCGGCCCGGCGGAGCGCGTGCTGACGGCGCTGGCCACCGCGCCCTACCGGCACGAGGTCACGGTGCGGGTCCGGGGGGCGGCGGAGGAGATCCGCGCCCGGCTGCCGGGCAGCGTGGCGGTCGTGGCCGCGGACGACGGCGGGGAGGACGGCGGGGAGGGCGGGGACGGCGCCGGGGCATGGTGCCGGGTCGAGATCCGGGCCGAGCGGCTCGACTGGGTGCCGGGTGTGCTCGCGTCGCTGGACCGTCCGTTCGTCGTCGAGCGGCCGGACGAGCTGCGCGGCCTCGTCGCGGACCTCGCGGGCCGGCTCATGGACGCGGCCCGGACCACCCCGCCGCTGCGCGACTGACGGCGGACGCCAGGCCGGTCACAGCCAGGCCGGTCACAGCCAGGTCGTGGCGAGCCAGACGGTGACGGCGGCGGTGGCCAGAAGGGTGAGGTTGAGGGCGACCTGGCGGTCCCCCATACGCAGATGGACCCGGGTCGCGCCGATCTGCAGGACGACGAACCCGACGGCCGCGGCCGGGGCGAGCCAGGGCGCGACGCCGGTCAGCGGCGGCAGGACCAGTCCGGCCGCGCCGAGCACCTCGACCAGTCCGATGGCGCGGACGGCGGGCATCGGTGTGCTGTCCACCCAGGACATCATCGGCCGCAGCGCCTCCTGGCTGCGCACCACCTTCACCGCACCCCCGTAGAGGTAGAAGGCGGCGAGGAGTCCGGCGACGATCCAGTACGCGACGTTCACGACTCGGCCCCCCGGGGCGGGGCGAAGTCGGTGGCGGGCTCGGTCGCGTAGCGGCTCATCGCCCGCAGGCTGTCCCGCCGGCTCGGGGCGCGGCCGTCGGCGTACAGCTCCTCCAGGTCGCGGAAGTACTGGACGTACAGGTCCGGGGTGAAGGTGCTGAGCATGCGGGCCGGTTCGCCGGTGGCGTTGGCGAAGGTGTGCGGCGCGCCGGGCGGGACCATCACGAGGGTGCCCGCCGTCGCGTCGATGTCCTCGTCGCCCACGGTGAACCTGACCGTGCCGGAGATGACGTAGAAGCCCTCGTCGTGCCGGGCGTGGCGGTGCTGGGGCGGTCCGGGGGTGTGCGGGGCGAGTACGGACTCGGCCATGCCGAGGCGGTGGCCGGTGTGGCTGCCGTCTTCGAGGACGCGCATACGGGTGGTGCCCAGGAGGATGGTCTCCCCGTCGTCCGGGCCGACCACGGAGACGGCGACATCGGTGCGCGGCTCACTGTTCTGCGGTTCTTCGGTCATGCCTCGATTGCACCGCCGGGGGGCCGGGGGCGTCCAAGACCTGTTCCGCGCACCCGATACCGCGCGGGTATCGTCGCAGGATGGACCATATGGACCGTGTGGACCGGATGGAGCTACGGACGCTGCGCTACTTCGTGGCGGTCGCCGAGGAACTCCACTTCGGCCGGGCGGCCGTCCGGCTGCACATGAGCCAGCCGCCGCTGAGCCGGGCGATCAGGGCGCTGGAGACGGAACTCGGCGCCACGCTGTTCCACCGCACCCCCACCGGCGTCACCCTCACCGCGGCCGGTGCGGTGCTGCTCGACGAGGCGCGCGCCCTGCTCGACCGGGCCGACCGGGTACGCGCGCGCGTGGCAGGCGCGGCCGGCGCCGCGACCCTCACCGTCGGCATCCTCGGCGACAGCACCGACCCGGACGTGGTCCGGCTGGCCGACGCCTACCGCCGGCGCCACCCGCAGGTCGAGGTCACCGTCCGCGAGACGGACCTGACCGACCCGACCTGCGGGCTGCACGCCGGACTGGTCGACGTGGCCCTCACCCGCGGCCCCTTCGACCCGACCGGCCTGACCACGCACACGTTGCGCGCCGACCCGGTGGGCGCCCTGCTGCGCGCCGACGATCCGCTGGCCGGCCGCCCGAGCCTGACCCCGGCCGAACTGGCCGACCGCCGCTGGTTCCGGTTCCCGGCGGGCACGGACCCCCTGTGGCAGGCGTACTGGAACGGCGGGGAGCCGCGCCCGGGGCCGGTGGTGCGCACCGTACGGGAGTGTCAGCAGGTCGTGCTGTGGAACGGCACGGTCGGCATGACCCTCGCCGACCACGTCCCCGCGGAGGGGCTCACCGTGGTCCCGCTGACGGGCCTGCCGCCGAGCCCCGTGGTGGTGGCCTGGCCCCGGACCGACCCGAATCCGCTGGTCCACTCGTTCGTCCGGGCCGCGATCGCGGTGTACGACACTGCCCAGGGCCTGCCCTAGCCGCGCGACCAGGCTTGCGAGGCCGCTCCGGACTGGCAGGGCTGCGAGGAGACGCCGCCGCCGAAGGCGAGGTCGAGGCAGCCGCCGTTGTAGACGTTCGTCAGGGTGCCGCCGGAGCCGGTGCGCCACAGGTGGGCGCTTCCGAGGGAGCCGCAGTCACGGGTGGAGACGGCCTGGCCCATCATGTTCGCGCCCAGGCAGTCTCCCGTGGACGCGTTGACGACCTTGACCGCGCCGTCCGCCGCGCTCCGGAAGCTCCAGGTCGCGGTCGAACTCCCGCAGGAACCGTCGTCGGCCGCGCCGTAGACCTGGGTGAGGCAGTTGCCGTTCTCGCCGTTCTTCAGAGTGAACGGGCCCGAAGCGGGCGTATCGGCGTCCCCGGAGCCGTCCCCGGACGACGAGCCGCCCGCCCCGGACGATCCGCCGGAACCGGATGAGTCTCCGGAGCTGCCGGAACCGCTGCCCGAGCCGTTCCCCGAGCCGCTGCCGGAGCCTCCGCCACCGGCACCGTCACCCGTACCCGCACCCGCACCCGAGCCCGAACCCGAACCCGCGCCGCTCGTCCGGTCCGCTCCCCCGCCGCTGTCGCCGTCTCCGGCGCCCTTGCCGCTCGCGCCGCCGTCCTTGCCGCCGTGGCCGTCCTCTCCGTCCTTGCCGGTCTCGCTGTTCGACGGTGACGGGCTCGGGGTCGGCCGGCCCTGCGCCGACGCCGAGGGCGAACCCGTCGGGTCCAGGGCCGCCGAGACGGTCGGGGACGGAGCGGTGCCCGCCTCCGCCTCGCCGGGGCCGGAGACGTACGGCAGGAGCTGGAAGGCGAGGGCCGCCCCCGTCGCCACCACGATCGGGACGACGCCGAGGAAGACACGGGTACGGCGCCGGTCCGCACGCCGTACCGGACCCGTGCCCCCGGACACCGGGGACTCGGGCTCGGGCGCCGGAAGGTCCGCCGCCCGCGGCAACGTGCCGACGAAGGCGGCCCGTTCGGTCAGTCGCCCGGTGACGGCCTCCGGCCACAGCGGCGGCTCGTACGGTCCGTGCCGTTCGGCGACGGCGAGCAGTTCGGCGGCGGTGGGGCGGCCCTCGTGGTCCTTGTCCAGGCAGGACGCGACCACGTCGGCCAACTCCGCGTCCAGCTCCCGCAGCGGCCCGAGATCCGGCTCCTCGTGCACGATCCGGTACAGCACCGCGTGCCCCGACTCGTCACCGAAGGGCGGCCGCCCCGACGCCGCGTACGCGATCACCGAACCCAGCGCGAAGACATCGACGGCACCGCTGGACGCCCGTCTCCCGGAAGCCTGTTCCGGCGACATGTAGGCGGGCGTACCCACCACCATGCCCGTCCTCGTCAACTGGCTCTGCTCCGCTGCGCGGGCCACCCCGAAGTCGATGAGGGTCAGCCCCTCCAGCGTCAGCATCACGTTGGACGGCTTCAGGTCCCGGTGCACCATGTCCAGGGCGTGCACCGCCGCCAGCCCCTTGGCGGCCTCCCGCAGCAGCAGCCACAGCGCACTCGCGGGCAGCGGGCCGCCATGGACCTCCAGCGCCCCGGTCAGGGTCAGGCCCGGGACGTACGCGGTGGCGAACCACGGCGGCCGCGCCTCCCGGTCCCCAGCCAGCAGCGGCGCGGTCGCCTCCTCGGGCAGCCGGGCGAGGTTGTCCAGCTCGTGCCCGAAGCGCCGCAGGAAGTCCTCGTCCTCGGCGACGACCGAGGGCAGGAGTTGCTTGACGGCCGCGTACCGGCCCTCGTGGACGCCGAGGTAGACCCGGCCCATGCCGCCCGCGCCGAGGCGCCCGATCAGTGGGATCGGTCCGATCCACCGCGGGTCCGAGTCCTCCAGTGGTGCCGCCCCGCTGCCGCCCAGCTCCAACACGTCTGCCCCGTCTCCCCGTTGTCCCGACGACCGGGACCCGCGGCCCGCCCGCTCCCCTCCGAAGTCCGGGCGGACACGCGCGTCCCACAGGAGACAGTCTGAGACAGACAGGCATAGGATTGGAAGAAGTTTCTAGAAATTAGTTCTAGAACGGAGCCGAGAAGCACAGCACCGCACCGCACGACGTCCGACGAGAGCGCGCCTGCCCATGAGCCCCAAACAACACCGCGGCGAGGTCACCTCCGACCTCCTCCTGGACGCCGCCCTCCGTCTCTACACGGAGTCGGGCGAACAGGGCGTCACCGTCACCGCCGTCACCCGCACCAGCGGGGTCAGCCTCGGCAGCCTGTACCACCACTTCGGCAGCCTCGACGGCCTGCTCACGGCGCTCACCGAACGCTGGACCGGGCGGCTGCTGGAGCAGCTGGTCACCGCGCTGACCAGTACCCGGACCGCCCGCGAGGGAATCCGGGCCCTGGTCGGGGCCTATCTCGCCTTCGTCCGCGACCACCCCGGCGCGGCGCTCCTCGTGCACTCCCCGCGCGTCGACCAGCGCCTGATGGCACGGGGCCAGGAACTGCGGGCCGCGCAGCAGCCGGCCGTCTCGGCGATGTCCCGGTGGATGCAGCCCCGCATCGACGCCGGTGAAGTGGCCCCGCTGCCCATGCCGTTGCTGGAGACCCTGGTCCTGGGCCCGGTCGTGGCCGTCGCCCGGCGCCGCCTGTCCGGGGTCCGGGACCTCGACCTGGACGAGGCCGCGCGGGTCCTGCCGGAGCGGATCTGGCGGGCGATCAGCGCGGACGGGGCGTAGGGCCCGCGCGGGGCGGTGCCTGAGGCCGTGGGGGCTGTCCCCCGAGGGAGCTACGGGCAGGTGTCCACCGCGGGGTGACGATCCGGGGCCGGTGGATCCATAGAGTCTTCCTCAGTCGCCGAGCACACCCCGAGCACAACAGGCCGACCGAGAGAACTCCCCCCAACACCGCGTCCCTACCCCACCCTTGTCTGCTGGAGGCCCCCCATGTTCCGCACCTTCGCCAAGACGATCGCCGCGATCGCCGTCGTCTGCGCCGTGGCCGGCGCGGGACTCGTGCTGAACGAGGAGTACGGCAAGGACGACTCCGACGCGAAGGACACCGCCGCTTCCGCGGTAGCCTCCTTCACCGGCACGAAGAAGCTCGACGTCGACGGCCACTCGGTCAACGTCTCCTGCTCCGGCCACTCGGACGCGGACCGGCCGCTGGTGATGCTGATGGCGGGCGGCGGTGAGGGCCTGGACAACATGGCCGCCCTGCAGAAGTCGCTGAGCAGGACGGACCGGGTGTGCTCCTACGACCGCCTCGGCGAGGGCAAGAGCGACAAGCCCGCCAAGGACGAGCTGCAGACCGTGAACGACACCAGCGTCCTGCTCACCAAGCTCCTCGACCACCTCGCGGGCGACCGCCCCGTCGTCCTGGCCGGCCACTCCCTGGGCGGCTACATCGCCGCCCGCTACACCCCCGACCACCCCGACCGCGTCAAGGGCCTGGTCCTCCTCGACGCCACCATTCCCCACCTCACCCGCGACATGAAGCGCACCATCCCCGCCGACGCCACCGGCGCGTCCGCCCAGGCCCGGGACGGCGCGATCGCCACCAACGAGGGCCAGAACCAGGAGCGGCTCGTCATCGCCGACGGCCCGGTCCACTCGGCCGGCGACATCCCGGTCGAGATCCTCAAGCACGAGTCCCAGTACTCCGTTGTCCCCGAGTACGAGTCCGCCCTGGAGAAGATGTGGGCCGACGGCCAGCAGGAGTGGCTGAAGCTGTCCACCGACAGCAAGGTCACCACGGCCAAGGGCAGCAGCCACTACATCCACACCGACCGCCCCGACCTCGCCCTCAAGACCGTCCAGAGCGTCACCTCCCGCGTCGCAGACGCCCGGTAGCAGCCGCTGCCTCCACAGACCGGCCCTGGGCCGTGGCTTCCCCCGCCACGGCCCAGGGCCTCGCCGCGTCACTCGCCTTCGAAGACCGCCTCGGCCGTCGGCGCGGTGACGGCTCGGGCGAGCCAGCGCCGGAGGACTGCGGGATCGTCACAGGCCGTAATGCGTCCGCGTACGTCGTCGGAGACAGCGAGGCCACGCTGTTCCAGGACGATCAGGAGCGCCTCGGCACAGGCCTGAGCACGGCCCTCGTCCCGGATCTCTTCAGAGATGTACGACTTGTAGAAGGAGAGGTCCATATGGCCACCAGATTCCTCCAGAGATGCTTGGCCGGGCGGTTGCCCAGACCGTGTGCGGTGAATTCGACGATGGGGTCGGCGATGTCTTCGGCCACGTCCCGCAGTGCGGTGGACAGGGCCCAGGCTGGTCAGCATCAGGTCGGCACGGGTTTCGCTCGCGCCGGTGATCATCTGCATATTGTGCGGGCCGACCACCACGGGCCAGTTGGGGCGCGACGAGGGCTGACATATTTGACTTCCTCCCCTGTACGGCGGGGATTCCCCTTTGAGGGGTTCAGCCGGTCGCCCGGCTTACGGGTTCCTGCTTCACAGACCGGCTGGTGCCGAGGTCTCCACAGGCTGACACGAGCTGTCCGCCCGCATGTCGAAGGTTCTTGGCAGCGTTGACGTCGGCGTGCTCTGCATGCCCGCAGCCTGTGGCTTTGCACCGGAACACCGATTGGCTCTCTCGGTTGTGTTCGGTAACGAAGCCGCAGGCGGAACAGCGCTGCGACGTGTACGCCGGGTTGACCCTCACCACACGGCTGCCGGTGTACCGGGCCGCGTTCGTAAGGGCAAGTTCGAGGCGATGCCACCCCTTGTCGAGGATGGCGTGGTTCAGCCCGGCCTTCTGCCGGACCCTCCTGCCCGGCTCCGCGACGGTGCCGGACGCGGACGCGGACATGTTCTTGATCCGTAAGTCTTCAAGGACCACCAAGGCGTTCTTCGCAACGATCCGGGATGCGGTTTGCGCGCAGAAGTCCCCGCGCCGATCGGTGACCCGACCCGTGATGGTGTTGATCGCGGTGATCGTCTTGGCCCGGTTGGCGCTGCCGCGCTTGGACCGAGCGAGGCGCTGCTGCAGACGCCGGCACCTGGCCGATTCCCCGGCGGTGATGAATGCCCGGTCGTGAAAGTCGCCGTCCGAGGTGACGGCAGCGCTCTTGACACCACGGTCGATCCCAACGACCGTGTTCGGCATGACGTGCTGCTCGGGGGTGACGGCCTGGTCGTCCACGAGGAACGACACAAACCAGTGCCCGGATTTCCGGGACACGGTCACGGAACGGATCTCGCCCCCGATGGAGCGTGACCAGCGGAACCGGACCCAGCCCAGCTTCGGCAACTTCACCCGACCCCACTTTCGGCCCAGCCGCTCCACGCTGATCTGCTTGGCGTCGGGGAATCGGAAGGACGGGGACCAGCGGACTTTGGACCGCCACCGAACCCTGAACGTGCCGTGCTCCCGGCACGCCCGGTCCAGGTCCTTCAAGGTCTGCTGCAATGCGTGGGAGGGGGCAGTCCTGAGCCACGGGTGCTCACGCTTTGCATCGGCCAGCTCGGCGCACTGTGGAACGTAGTTCATCCACGCACCCCGCCGCCGGTACTCTCGCCGCTGCTCCAGACCGGTGTTCCACACCGATCTGCACACGTCCGCGAACTCCTGACATTGCGCAGCCTGATCTGCCGTCAGCTCAAGCCGATACTTGCGACCGGACAGCACAGGAAACACCCCCTCCAATGTCGCTGCGCGGCTCTGCCTAAGAGAGGACAATCTCGCCCTAACGGACAGAGCTTGCGTCCTTAGAGTCTCGATCAGCGGCTAATGCACTGAGAGTAAGGGAGTTAGCGGTACTCGAATCCGGCGCAACCGTCGATGTTCACCCAGGCGAGTGACTCGACGCCGTGGGCGGGTGGGGTGGGGTCCCGGCAGAAGTCACCGCAGGGCGGCGGCGAACGCGGACCAGGCCGCGTGAGTGACGAACAGGGCGGGGCCCTCAGGGCACTTGCTGTCCCGAACCGGGACGACGCCGGGGAAACCGGGGGCGATTTCCACGCAGTTGCCGCCGTTGTCGCCGCTGTAGCTGCTCTTGATCCAGGACTCTGCGCTGAACTCGGGCCTGTCCATCCTGTTGGTACCTTTCCAACGCGTCACTGATCAGAGCGGCAGACTCAGGAGCCGATGGCGCATCCGCCCTGAGCAGATCATACGTCTGGCTGTGACGCCTGAAGAGGGCTGGATCGTCGTTGAAGTGGCCTCGGTCCACCGACTCCGAGTACACCCACCGGTGCCCGTCGGGCAGTTCGATCAGCGACACGGAAGCGTTGGGACGCACCAGCCTCGACTGACTCGCCGGAGCGATCTGGACACGGATGTTGGGACGGTGCCCGACCTTCAGCAGGTGAGCACACTGCCCACGCATCACGGCCTCTCCACCGACGACGTTGCGTAGGCAGCTCTCGTCCAGCACTACGTGGTACGACGGGCCGTCCGCGTCAAGAAACCGCTGTTGACGACTCATGCGGGCCCGCACACGCTCCTCAGCTTCGTCAGAGCCCACCACTCGCGAGAACAACGCGCATGCGTACTCCTCCGTCTGCAACAACCCCGGAATGACCCGCTCCTGATACTCCCGCAGCGTCACCGCCTCCGCGTCCATGTCGGCCCGGCGCTGGAACCAGTCCGGATGCTCCACCTCCGGATACCAGTCGATCCGCCCCCACAACCGCCCCAGCACCCCACCCGTGCCCAGCAACTCGTCGCACGTCTTCGCGAACGTGTCCTGCGGCACCCGCGTCCCCGCCTCCACCCGGGCGATGTGCGACCGGTCGCAGGGGATACGGCCTGCGAGACCCTCCTGGGTGAGCCCCGCCGCCTCCCGGAAATGCCGCAGGACCTCGCCGAACACGGCGGCCGTACTCGCGCCCGAGCCACCGGCGTTGCGTCGCCCCACGGTCCCCGCCCTCCCCTCCCCTTCGTGACAGCGGACGTGTGTCACGCGTCGAGCGTTGATACCGACGATTCCCCTGCGCGACTCTCGATACACCCACAGTCACGGAGGTTGCACGATGGAACCGGGAACACTCGTCTACGACCCCCGCACCCGGAAGGTCGGTGAGTACCGAGGCATGGCGGGACCCTGCGCGATGCTGCGCCCCGTCGGCGGCGGCCGGGAATGGCAGGCGGACCCCGCGCTGATCAGGGCGGCGACGGCCGAGGAACGGCTGAGCGCCGGTGTGCGCGCGGCCAACGGCCGGTCACGCGACGGGGTGTTGACAACGCCGCTGGTCGACGCGGGGCCGCCGCCCGAGCCGGTCCCCGGCTGCGCCACCTGCGCCGGGCTGGCCGAGCGGCGCGCGCAGGCACGGGCCGCCGGTGACGGCAGCGCCGAGACCGATGCCGACGTGCTGCTGGCCCGGCACCGGCGGCGGGAGCACCGTGGCCACCGGCTCTTCCGGTTCGTACCGTTCGCGATCGTCCAGGACCCGTCGGCACTGCCCGAGTACCAGGCGCACTGCGTGTCCGGCGACGACGCCGACTGCGGTGCGACGTCGGGGCCGTGCCCCGCCCCGGGGGATGTCGAGGAGTGGCAGCGCCGGCACGCGCAGGAGACCCGGCACACCCGCTACCGGCGCTGCTTCGCCGACTACGCGGTGCTGGAGTGCCGTGCCTGAGTGGCGGGGCGGTCCGGCAGTCGGGTGCCCACGATGGTGGCGAGGTCCGGGGCGAGGCGGAGTTCGGTGGTGTGCAGGGCCGGGTGCTCCAGCCAGTGCAGCCGGGGGTGGTCGGGGGCGCTCTCGAAGAGCGGCGGCCAGGTGGTGGCGGGGGTGAAGTCGTCGACCACCAGGGTGCCGCCGGGGTTCAGGAGACGGACCGGGTCGGCGGCGCCGTCGCCCTTCGCCTGGCCTCCGCCGTCCAGCACCAGCAGGTCGTACGGGCCGTGTTCCTCGACGCGCCGCCAGTCTCCGTGGAGGATCTCGGCCTCCGGGTGGTCGTGGAAGACCTGCCTGGCGACGCGGACCCGCTCCGCGTCGCGCTCGACACCGACCAGCCGGGTCCCCGGGCGGGCGCCGGCGGCCAGCCAGGCCAGGCCCACGCCGCAGCCCGTGCCGGTCTCGGCGATCCTCCGCGGTGCTCCCGCGGCCAGCAGGTGGAGCAGGCGGCCCTGTTCGGGGCGGCACGAGTAGGGGAAACCGTGCGCACGTGCCGCCGCCACGGCCCGGACGACCAGCGCCGGGAGGGTGCCGTCGGCGTCCCGGTAGGCGTCCGTCCCCTGAAGCGACATGCCCCGCATTATGGCTCCACCGTCCCCGCATAGGCTGCGCCGGATGAAGAACGGCGAGCGGCGTCTGCGTACCGTCGATCTGGCCCGGGCCGTCGGGCTCTCGACGCAGCAGGTCCGCAATTACGAGGACGCCGGTGTCCTGCCCCCGGCCGGACGCACCGACGCCGGGTACCGGGTGTTCGGCGAGCGGCACCGGGACGCGCTGCTGACGTACCGGGCGTTGCAGCCGGGGTACGGGGCGGTCACGGCGACGCGGGTGATGGGCGCGGTGCACGCCGGGGACGTGGCCGCCGCCCTCGCGCTGGTGGACGCCGCGCACGCCGCGCTGCACGAGGAGCGGGTCGCACTGCGGGCCGCCGGTGAGGCGCTGGAGGCGCTGGCCGGTCGGAATGCCGCCGCGCCACCGCCCCGTTCCGGCGACGAAGCGCACGAAGCACACGAAGCGCACGGGCTGCGCATCGGCGAGGTGGCCGCGCTGGTCGGCGTACGGACCTCCGCGCTGCGGGTGTGGGAGGCGGCGGGGCTGCTCGTGCCCGGACGGGAACACGGCACCGGGTACCGGGTGTACGGGCCCTCCGACGTACGGGACGCGCGGGTGGTGCGCACCCTGCGCCGCAGTCACCACCTCTTCGAGCAGATCCGGCCCGTGCTGGAAGACCTGCGGCGCGCGGGGAGCAGCGAGGCGCTGCGGGCGGCGGTCGAGGCGCGCGGGCGGGCCCTCACCGCGCGGACGCGCTCGATGCTGGCGGGGGCGGGCGCCCTGCACGCGTACCTGGAGTGACGGGCGAGGCGTGAAGGGTGCACGGGGAAAGGGTGAAGGGCGGCCGGGCGGTGGGTGCGTATCGGCGTTCGAGAGGCCATCCGTTCCGTTGAACAGTGTCGACACACCAGGTGCGCGGCCGCGGAGACGGCATTCCCTTGGTCGGGTCTGTACATCTGCGAACGGAGACCTCCTCGTGCGAATGACCGACATCCAGCGCTGCGAGATCCGGCCCGGGCGCCTCGTCGAGTGGACGCTCAGTCCCGCGACGCTCGACATCGCGGCGGCGCTGCCCGAGGACGCGCGCCCGCCCGCGTACATCCAGGAGTCGCACATCCGCACGGCACGGTCGGTGCGCGAGGACGGCCTGTTCGTGCCGACCTGGCTCGGTGCCGCCTTCGACATCCCGGGGCCGGTCGATCTCGACGTGCTCCAGGAGGCGTTGCGGGCCTGGACGCTGCGGCACGAGACGCTGCGCAGCGGTTTCCGGTGGAGCGGCGAGGGCGGGGACCCGATGCGCCGGTTCACGCTCGACGCGGACGCCGTGGCCCTGCACCGCGAGGACGTCGGCGACTTCCCGGACGCGGCCGACCTCGCCCGGCACCTCCAGGACCGCTTCGACCGGGTCGCGGACGCGCTGCGCTGGCCCAACCTCATCTACACGGCGGTCGTCCGCGACGACGGCGTCAGCGTCTACATGGCCTTCGACCACAGCAACGTCGACGCCTACTCCATCTACCGCATCCCCGCCGAGGTCGGCGAGCTGTACGCCGCCGGTGCGGCCGGGCGTACCGTGCCGCGGCCCCGGGTCGGCTCCTACGTCGACTTCTGCGAGGCCGAGCGGGCGGACGCGGACCGGATCGACGGCGACCACGACATCGTGGCCCGCTGGCGGGAGTTCATCCGGCGCTGCGACGGGCGGCTGCCGTCCTTCCCCGTCGACCTCGGCGTCAGGACCGGCGATCCGCTGCCCGAACAGCGGCTGCTGCGCGAGCCGTTGGTGGACGCGGCCGACGCCGCCGCGTTCGAGGCGTACTGCCGTCCCTACGGCGGCAGCCTGGTCGGCGTGCTGGCCGCGACCGCGCTGATCGTCCACGAGATCGGCGGCGAGCCCGTCTACCGCACGGTCGTGCCCTTCCACACCCGGTCGCGGTCCCAGTGGACGGAGTCCGTCGGCTGGTACGTCGGCGGCGCCCCGATCGAGGTCCCGGTGGACCGGGCCCACGACTTCCCCAGCGCCCTCGGCACCGTCCGCGCCGAACTCCAGGCCAACCGGCGGCTGTCCCGGATGCCGATCGACCGCGTGCTGCGCCTGCTCGGCACGGACTTCCGGCCGACCTCGCCCGACCTGTACTCGATCGTGTCGTACGTCGACGCGCGCGGCGTCCCCGGCGCCGACAGCTGGCCGGACCGGACCGCGTACGCACTGCTCCGGGTCTCCTACGGCGACCAGGTGTGCGCCTGGGTCACCCGGCTCCCCGAGGGCCTGTGGTTCGCGAGCCGCTACCCGGACACGGACGTCGCCCACAAGAACCTGCGGCTGTACGTCGAGCGGCTGCGGGACGTCGTCACCGGCGTCGCCCGCGGGGACTTCGGCCCGCCGCCCACCGCTCGGTGAGCAAGACGCCGCCCGCGTGCAGGCGCCCGTCGCCGCCGTCGACGTACGACTCCCGCGGTTGCCGGACGGCACACACGAAAGGCCGGTCCCGGTGACCTGGGTCACGGGAACCGGCCTTTCGCCGTGTCCTGTTCAGAAGCCGACCGACTGGAGGGCGCCCAGGCCCACGTCGGCGTAGGAGTGCTTGCCGGAGACGAAGATGTTGACGCCGTAGTAGTTGAACAGCCAGCAGCCGAAGGCGACCAGGGCCAGGTAGGCGGCCTTGCGGCCCTTCCAGCCGGCGGTGGCGCGGGCGTGCAGGTAGCAGGCGTAGGCGACCCAGGTGATGAAGGACCAGGTCTCCTTGGGGTCCCAGCCCCAGTAGCGACCCCAGGCGTCGCCCGCCCAGATCGCGCCCGCGATGATCGTGAACGTCCACAGCGGGAAGACTGCGGCGTTGACGCGGTAGGCGAACTTGTCGAGGGAGGCCGCGGCGGGCAGCCGGTCCAGGACGGAGCTGGCGAAGCGGCCGGGCTTGCCGCCGGAGGCGAGCTTGTTCTCGAAGCTGTCCTTGAAGAGGTACAGGATCGTGGAGACCGCGCCGACGTAGAAGACCGCGCCGCAGAAGATCGCCGTGGAGACGTGGATGTACAGCCAGTACGAGTGCAGGGCCGGGACGAGCTGGTCGCTGGCGGTGTAGAGGACCGTGACGGCGAGGCCGAGGTCGAGCAGGACCGTGGTGGTCAGCGGCAGGCCCAGCCAGCGGACGTTCTTCTTCAGGGCGAGCAGCGCGAGGTACACGCCGACGGCGACCGTCGTGAACGTGATGTTGAACTCGTACATGTTGCCCCACGGCGCCCGCTCCACCGACAGGGCGCGGGTGAGGACGCCGCCCGCCTCGACGGCGAAGGCGAGGACCGTGAGCGAGATGGCGACCCGCCCGTACAGGTCGCCCTTCTCGGTGCCGCCGTGCGCGCCGGGGCCGTCGGGCACGTCACGGGTGCCGGACGCGGTCCGTACGACGACCTCGGGGCGCTCCAGTACGGCGGTGCCGCCGGCCTTCTTCACGGTGACGGCCGGACCGGACCTGGCGGCGGCGTTCGCCTTGGCACCGGCCGTGGCGCTGGTGAGCGCGGCGGCGGTACGGCCGACCTTGCTGCGGCTGCCGAAGAGCCACTCGGCGATGTACGCGAAGAAGGCCAGCGTGTAGACGGCCATCGAGGAGTAGATCAGCGTGTTGCTGACGTTCGCGAGATTCTCGTTGGTCGCGGCGGCCAACTCGGTTGCGGCGGCGAGAGTCACTTCGTCTCAGACCCTTCGGCAGGTACGACGTGGGTGTCGGGGGAATCGGGGGTGTCGTCGTTCTCGGGCCCGTCGGGCGCTTCGGGTGCCTCGGACGCTTCGGGTGTGGCGGACGCTTCGGGTGTGGCGGACGCTTCGGGTGCTGCCCGGTCGTACAGGGCGCCGGCGAGGTCGCCCAGTTCCTCCGGGACCTTCGCGGACTCGCTGCGGCCGAGGCCGGCCATCTCCACGACCGTGACGCCGTCGGCGCCGCGGACGGCCCGCACCCAGACCCGGCGGCGCTGGATGAACAGCGAGCCGGCCAGGCCGAGGATGGCGACGACGGCGCCGCCGAGGGCCCAGCCGCTGCCGGGCTGCTGCGTGACCTGGAAGCCGGCCCACTCCTGGACGCCGTTGAAGGTGACCGAGCCGGCGCCGTTCGGAAGGGTCATGGTGTCGCCGACCTTGAGCTGCTGCTTGAACAGCTTGCCGTCGGAGCCCTTGAACTCCTCCAGGTTGGTCTTGTCGAGCTGGTAGATGCTCTGCGGGATGCCCGCGTCGACGCCGAGGTCCCCGTGGTAGGCGGAGAGCGCGAGCATCGGGTTGATCAGCGCCGGGAAGCTGGAGAGCATCGTGCTGCCCTTGCCGCCGTACGTCGGCAGGAAGAACGCGTTGAAGCCGAGCTGCTCCTTCTCGCCCTTGGCGTTGCGGTAGCCGTCCATGACCTTGACGGCGCCGGAGGAGGTGACGTTGGCGTCCAGCGGCAGCAGGGACACCGCCTGCTTGTCCATCACGACGTCGCCCTTGGCGTCCTTGACGGTGAGGATGGGGGCGTAGCCGTGGCTGACGAGGTAGACCTTGGAGCCGTCGATCTCCAGCGGCTTGTTGACCTCGATGGTCTTCGACTTCTCGGCGCCGTGGGCGCCCTCGCTGTAGGTGACCTTGGCCTCGTAGACGCGCGGGGTGCCGCGGTTGGGGCCGGTCGCCTCGTAGGTGCCGCGGAAGTCCTTCAGGGTGAAGCTGAAGGGGGCCAGGTCGTGGGCCGCGTCGAAGAGGTTCCCGGACTTGAAGTCGTCGTACTGGGTGAGCGTGTTGGAGAAGCCGTCGCCCTCCAGGATCAGCTTGTTGCCCTCGTACTTGAACAGCTGGCCCCAGGCGAAGGCGATCAGCATCACGATCAGCGCGATGTGGAAGGCGAGGTTGCCGACCTCCCGCAGGTAGCCCTTCTCGGCCGCGACGGCGTCACCGGCGGCGTCCGCGTCCGCGCGGAAGCGGCGCTTCTTCAGCAGCTTCAGGGCGGCCTCGCGGACCTCCTCGGGCTCGGCCCCGGTGCGCCAGGTGGTGTAGGCGGGCAGCCGGTCCAGGCGCCGGGGCGCGCGCGGCGGACGTCCGCGGAGCTGGCCGACGAACTGCCAGGTGCGCGGGACGATGCAGCCGATGAGGGAGACGAACAGCAGGATGTAGATCGCGGAGAACCACACCGAGCTGTAGACGTGGAAGAGGCCGAGCTTGTCGTAGACCGGCCCCAGGATGTCGTGGTTGTCCCGGAACTCCTCGACCTTCATCGCGTCGACGCCGTCCTGCGGGATCAGCGACCCGGGGATCGCGCCCAGGGACAGCAGCAGGAGCAGGAGCAGCGCGACGCGCATGGAGGTGAGCTGGCGCCAGAACCAGCGGGCCCAGCCGATGACGCCGAGGGAGGGGAGGCTGGGCGCCTCCTCCTTGGGGGCGGTGGACAGCTGGGAGCCGGCGGCGCCGAGGTCCTGTTCCTCGTCGGTCGACTTGTCCGTCGGGGTCTTGCCCGTCGTGGTGTTGCTCATCGGTCAGATCCCCACAGTGAAGCCGTTGGACCAGGTCTGCATGTCCTGGACGATGCTGTCCCACGCGCCGGTCAGCAGCAGCACGCCGGTCGCGATCATCATGGCGCCGCCGATCCGCATCACCCAGACATAGTGGCGCTTGATCCAGCCGAATGCGCCGAGCGCCTTGCGGAAGGCGACCGCGGCGAGCACGAAGGGCACGCCGAGGCCGACGCAGTACGCGACGGTCAGTATGGCGCCGCGGCCTGCGGTGCCCTGGTCGGCGGAGAGCGCGAGGACGGACGCGAGGGTCGGACCGATGCAGGGCGTCCAGCCGATGCCGAACAGCGCGCCCAGCAGCGGCGCGCCGACCAGGCCGGTCACGGGGCGCTTGTGGAAGCGGAACTCGCGCTGGGTGAACCAGGGCATGAGGCCGACGAAGAAGACGCCCATGAGGATCATGAGCACGCCGAGCACCTTGGTCAGGGTGCCGCGTTCCTCCTGGAGCGTGGAGCCGAAGTAGCCGAAGAGCGCCCCGCTGGAGACGAAGACGGCGGTGAAGCCGAGGACGAAGAGGGAGGCTCCGGCGACCATCCGGCCGCGCCGGGCCTCGCCGAGGTCCGTGCCGGTGACGCCGGTCACGTAGGAGAGGTAGCCGGGGACGAGCGGTAGGACGCAGGGCGAGAAGAAGGAGACCAGGCCGCCGAGCAGGGCGATGGGGAGGGCCACGAGCAGGGCGCCGTTCAGCACCGTGCCGTTGTAGCCCTCGGCCGCGAGGGTGATCGCTGCGGACACGTCACTTCTCCGGCTTGCCGGAGTCGGCCGAGTCGTCGGCGAGGTACGGGGCGAGCATCTTGCGCAGCTTCTCCTCGCTGAGTGCCTGGAGGGTGCGCGCGGCGACCTTGCCCTCCCGGTCGATGATGAGCGTGGAGGGGACGGCCTGCGGGTTGAGGGTGCCCTTCTCGAAGCGGAGCATCAGTCTGCCCGCCGGGTCGTACAGGCTCGGGTAGGTGACGCCGTAGTCCTTCTCGAAGGCGCGGGCCGGGCCGGTGGAGGTGTCGCGGGTGTTGATGCCGACGAACTGGACGCCCTGGTCCTTGACGTCCTGGTAGACCTTCTCGAAGTTCTTGGCCTCGGCGCGGCAGGGCGGGCACCACGAGCCCCAGACGTTGAGGACGACGACCTTGCCCTTGTAGTCGGCGACGTCGACCTGTCCCCCGTCGACGGTCTCGCCGGACAGCTCGGGGGCGTCGGCGCGCTCGCCCTTCTTCGCGGTGGCGATGCCGTCGGAGCCGGTGATGAAGCCGGTCTGGCCGCCGCCGCCCGAGGTGCCGCCGGAGCTGCACGCGGACACGAGGAGCGCCGCGGCGGCCGCGCCGACGGCGGCCCGGGCGGCCCGGCTACGGACGCGGGCGCGGGCGTCGGCGGTGCGCTCGGTGAAGCGCTCGACGGTGCGCTCGGTGGTGCGGTTCGAGCGGTTCGAGCGCAGGGGGGCGCGGCTGGCGGCACTCATGTGAAAAGTTTCGCATGTCCGTTCCGAGGATCTTGCGCACCCCCCTCACGGCCGGAAACCCGCATTTCAGGCGGCGTTCCCGCTGGGTGTCGAGCCCGGGGAGGAGGCGTCCTTGAGGAAGGCGTTCCAGCCCCCGGCCGGCTGCTGCCCCACCTCGACGGTCCGCAGCCTGGCGAGCACCTCGGGCTTCTGCACGTCCAGCCAGTCGGTGAACTGGCGGAAGGAGACCAGCCGGATGTCCTCGCCCTTCTCCTTCTCCCGCGCGATGTGCTTGAGGGCGTTCTCCACGGCGTCCATGTAGATGCCGCCGTTCCACTCCTCGAAGTGGTTGCCGATGAAGAAGGGCGCCCGGTTCGACTCGTACGCCCGCTTGAAGCCGGATATGTACGATTTCGTGGCCTGTTCGCGCCAGCCCGGGTAGTTGTGCGCGGGCGCCTTGGTGGAGTTGACCGACTGGTTGGCGAGGATGTTGTAGTCCATCGAGAGGACCTCGAAGGAGTGGCCGGGGAACGGTATCTGCTGCAGCGGCAGGTCCCAGATCCCGTCCTTCTTCACCGGCCACACCTGGCGGCCGCCGGGCGAGGAGGCGTCGTAGCGCCAGCCCAGCTCGCGGGCGGTGGGCAGCAGCTTGTCCTGGCCGAGCAGACAGGGCGTGCGGCCGCCGACGAGTTCCTTGTCGTAGTCGAAGGGCAGGGACGGCAGGTCGGTCCAGCCGCTGTTGGTCTTCCACTCCTTGACGAAGGACTTCGCCTGGTCGATCTCGCTGCGCCACTGCGCGGACGTCCAGTTGCCGACGCTGCCGCCGCCCCCGCAGAAGTGGCCGTTGAAGTGGGTGCCGATCTCGTGCCCGTCGAGCCACGCCCGGCGGACGTTGGTGAGCGTCGCCTTGATGTGCTCGTCGGTGAGGTAGCCGATGTCGGAGGCGCCGCGCGGGTTGTTCGGCGGGTCGTAGAGGCGCTTCTTCGACTCGGGCAGCAGGTACAGGCCCGAGAGGAAGAACGTCATGTGCGCGCCGTGCTCCTGGGCCAGGTCCAGGAAGCGGGGGAAGAGCCCGTTGCCGACCTCGCCCGCGCCGTCCCAGGAGAAGACGACGAACTGCGGCGGCGTCTGGCCCGGTTCCAGCGGCACGGGGGCGTCCGGCTGGTGCGGCTGCTTGCCGGTGTACGACGTGGAGCCGTCGCCGATGGGCTTCGCCGGGGCCTTGCCGCTGCCGGAGGGCGACGGTTTCCCGGCGTCCCCGGCCTGGTGCGAGCCGTCCGACGAGGGGTGGGAACCGGTGCCGCAGCCCGCGAGCCCGACCGCCGCCGCGGCCCCCGCGCCGAGTCCGAGCATTCCCCTGCGGGTGAGAGTGCGGTTGGAAGTGCGCATCGCAACCTCGTTCGTCGCGTCCTTGGTGGTCACTAGGTGAGAGGACGCGACGAACGAGCGGGTTCCGGATATTTGTGCGGGTTGGGTAACAGTGGACAGCGGACGCACAGAAAGGGCCCGGGGCCGGGCCTGGGGCTGGGGCCGGGAGTGGAGCTGGGGCCGGGAGTGGAGCCGGCGCGACCGTCAGGCCCCGTACGCCTTCCCCTGCCCCTTCACCGGCTTGGCTCCCGCGAGGAGGTGGGCCGGGACGAGGTCGCGGGCGGGCTCGGTGTAGCCGACGGAGACGATCCGGTCGCCCCGGTAGGTGAACGTGGTCAGGGACGCCAGCGTGCACTGCCGGTTGCGCGGGTCGTGCCACAGCCGCCGCCGCTCGACGTACGACCGCAGGATCCAGATCGGCAGCTGGTGGCTGACGACCACGGCCTCGTGCCCGCGCGCCCGGTCCCGTGCGGCGTCGATCGCGCCCTTCATCCGGACGACCTGGTCGACGTACGGCTCGCCCCAGGACGGCTTGAACGGGTTGACCACGTGCTTCCAGTTGGCGGGCCTGCGCAGCGCGCCGTCACCGATGCCGAAGGTCTTGCCCTGGAAGACGTTCTCCGCCTCGATGAGACGGGCGTCGGTGTCGAGGTC
The DNA here is from genome assembly GCF_042730645.1 of Streptomyces sp. NPDC059906. NCBI lineage: Bacteria > Bacillati > Actinomycetota > Actinomycetes > Kitasatosporales > Streptomycetaceae > Streptomyces > Streptomyces sp. NPDC059906. The sequence continues at coordinate 119,854 of NZ_JBHWKU010000001.1, read as the reverse complement.
GAGCCCGTGCGTCTTGGCGATCGGGGTCGCCGTCTCCTGCGCCCGCTCCAGCGGGGAGGCCACGACGTACGTCACGTCGCGGGGCGCGAGGTGCTCGGCGACCCGCTCGGCCATCCGCCGGCCCAGCTCGGAGAGGTGGTAGCCGGGAAGCCGTCCGTACAGGACACCGGTGGGGTTCTCGACCTCGCCGTGCCGCATGACGTGGACGACGGTCAGCTCTTCGTTCTTCTCGTGGTCGCCGTTGCTCATGCCGTCGCCTCCGCGGCCGCGCGGGCCGCCGCCGGGAGGGCGTCGGCGATGCGCTGGACGGCCCGCTCGTCGTGGGCGGTGGACACGAACCAGGACTCGAAGGAGGACGGCGGCAGGTAGACGCCGTTCGCGAGGAGGGAGTGGAAGAAGGCGGTGAACCGGAAGGACTCCTGCGCCTTCGCGCCCTCGTAGTCGACGACCGGGCGGTCGGTGAAGAACACGGAGAACATGTTGGAGGCGTTCTGGAGCGTGTGCGCGACGCCCTCCTTGGTGAGCGCCTCGGTCACGAGTGACTGGATCTGCGCGGACACGGCGTCGACGGTGGCGTACGCCGCGTCGTCGAGGAGCCGCAGCTGGGCGAGCCCGGCGGCGGTGGCGACCGGGTTCCCGGAGAGGGTGCCGGCCTGGTAGACGGGCCCGGCCGGCGCGAGGTGCGCCATGACGTCCGCCCGCCCCCCGAACGCGGCGGCGGGGAACCCACCCCCCATCACCTTCCCGAAGGTCATGAGATCGGGAACGACCCCCTCCACCCCGTACCACCCGGCGCGGCTGGTCCGGAACCCGGTCATGACCTCGTCCGACACGAACAGCGCACCGCCCGCGGCGCAGGCGTCCTTGAGCCCCTGGTTGAACCCGGGCAGCGGCGGCACGACGCCCATGTTGCCGGGCGAGGCCTCCGTGATCACGCAGGCGATCTCGCCGGGGTGGGCGGCGAAGGCGGCGTGCACGGCGTCGAGGTCGTTGTACGGCAGCACGATCGTGTCGCTCGCCTGGGCACCGGTGACGCCGGGGGTGTCGGGCAGCGCGAAGGTGGCGACGCCGGAGCCCGCGGCGGCGAGCAGCGAGTCGACGTGACCGTGGTAGCACCCGGCGAACTTGATCACCTTGGTGCGCTGCGTGAACCCGCGGGCGAGCCGGATGGCGGACATCGTGGCCTCGGTCCCGCTCGACACGAGCCGGACCTCCTCCAGCGGCGCGACCCGCTCGACCATCGCCTCGGCCAGCGCGACCTCGCCCTCGGCGGGCGTGCCGAAGGACGTGCCGCGCGCCACGGCCTCCTGCACGGCGGCGATCACCTCGGGGTGCGCGTGCCCGAGGATCATCGGCCCCCAGGAGCAGACGAGGTCGACGTACTCACGCCCGTCGGCGTCGGTCAGGTACGGCCCGGTGCCGGACACCATGAACCGGGGGGTGCCGCCGACGGCGCGGAAGGCGCGCACCGGGGAGTTCACACCGCCGGGCGTGACGGCCGCGGCGCGGTCGAACAGAGCCTGCGAGGCCGGTGCTTCGTATGGATATGCCAGTTCGCTCATGACCTGCGACTTCTCCGACCTTCTCGACCTTCTCCGACGTATCGGACCCGGCATGGGTCCCGCTCGGCCGCTGGTTGCCCAGGGTGACTTCGTCAAGGGTAGACAACCGCCCCCAGTGCCGTGCCGTCTGCCAGACTGGAACTCATCCACGCAGCTCACCGGGGCGACGCGGACGGGGCTGCCGACCGTCCGGCGGGCATATGTCCCACCGCACGTTTCGGCGGGCGGCCGTGGGGGAGGTCACTGACACGATGATCGGGTTGCGCGGCGGGGGCCACGCGTCCTAGAAAAGCAGTCGGGTGGAGATATGCATCGCGGTGGCGGACTGGGCGAGGGGACCGATGACCTGGGTCCTCGACGTGCCCGGCGGGGAAGGCACCGACGCGAGGCGGAGGAAGCGTCCGAAGCACGTCAGACACACGGCACCCCGGGCGAGCCCGACCGGCTCGACCGGCGGGCCGACCGGCTGGGGGCGGGGAGCGGGAAAGGTGGTCGGGTGGGGGTGACCTACAAGTACTTCGGCGCGCCCGACGGCGCGACCGCGGCCCGCGTCCCGATCTCGATGCGCCCCGAGGAGCTGGGCGGCGACGAGCTCGGGATGAACGGCATGTTCACCAAGATCAAGCCGGAGACCATGGCCGCCATGGTCCTCACCGGCATCGAGGGCGTCCCCCTGCACAAGGTGCCCCCGCTGGAACTGGTCGTCCTGCACCCCGACTACGCGGTCGTCAAACTCCCGATGACCGTGGTCGACCCCCTGCGCGGCATCGGCGAGGAGGCGGTCGGCGCGGCGGCCTTCATATGGTCCACGGTCCCGGACCGCGGCGGCCCGCGGGACGCGTTCAACGTGTACCAGCTGCTCCACGAGTGGCAGGACTTCTCCCACCGCCTGCACGAGGCGGGACACCAGCCGTACTGCCTGGTGTGGCCCTGAGCCGCCGCCGTTCCGACGGGGGCGGGGCCCCGAGGCCCCGCCCGTACCCGTGTCCCGCCTCAAGGACAGCCGCTTCGACGGCTATCTGCGCCATCCCCCTCCCCATGAACGGGACGCCATCGTCGATGCGATGATCACTTCGTACCGCAAGGGCCCCGCACCGGTCCGGCAACGGGCGATCGACGACCTGGACGCGCGGAGCGCGTCCGTGCCGGGGCCGTGGAGACGACTCGGCGGCGGCCAGACCCTCCTCTACCTCTACTCCTGACCTCCTCCACCAAGGCGCGGCGACGCGTGGCACCACCACGCGGAGCAGGCTCATCACGACCGCACGGACATTCCCTCGGGCCGCTCTGCGCCGCGACGCAGGATTCACGTCTGTCCTCGACGAAGTCGTCCAGGGCGTCCCTGGCGGCAGCGTGCCGGAGTGCGACAGCGGTCGTCTCGTCGACCGCACCCACCGCCAGGTGATCACTGCCGGTGCCGGTTGCCCGAGTGGCGGGATTCGGCCAACCTGCTGCACGAGGCGGGGCACCAAGCCGTACTAAGGCCCGCCTCCTCGGCGGGCTCACTTCCAGACGGCGTACGCCTCGTCGTCGCTGCTGCGCAGCAGGCCGCCCTTGACCCACTCGACCTTCTCGGGCTCCGCACCGGAGCCCGACTCGGAGAGGTAGACGGCGCAGGCCTCGTAGCTCTCGCCCGCGGCGGCCTTCTCGAACTTGCCCGAGTCGTGCTCGTCGAGGCACTTGTCGAATTTCGGCGCCTCCTCGTAGCTGAGCTGTCCGTCCTCGCCCACGACCGGCTTCGGGAAGGCGCTCATGATGTTCAGCCGTGTCAGCAGGTCCCCGTCCGCCGTGACGTCGAAGGAGGGCCCGTCGACCTCCCCGGCCTCGGTCTTGGTCACCCGGTAGTGGACGTAGTACGGCGTACGGCCCTGGTACTTGGCGGCGTCCTCGAGCACGGACAAGTCGCCCGAGGTTCCGGCGTCCACGCGCACCACGCTGACCTCCAGGTTGTCCTTCTCGGCCTTGTCGCCGAAGGACAGCTCCTGGGTGTCGCCGGAGCACCCGGTGAGTGCGAGCGCGGCGACGGCGACGGCAACGGTGTTGGTGAGTACGGCGGATGCGGTACGGGTGTTCAAGGCTCCCCCTGGAGGTGGTGTGGTGGTCAGTACGGGCGGGTGTCGGGCTGGTGGGGGCCGGACTTGCCCGGGCCGGGCCGGTCGGGCCCGGCCGCGCGGCCCCCGCCCCGGGCGAGTATCAGATCCATGGCGACGTACGCCGCCAGCCCCGGGAACGCGCCGAGGTGCAGCAGCCACCAGCCGCTCTCGTAGTTCCCGAGGGGATGACCGTCGAAGGCGTCGTTCGCGAGGAGTACCAGCGGAAAGGCGACGGCGCACAGGAGGCCCGCGGTCCTGAGCGCGCCCGAGGGCAGGTGCGGCCCGAGGGCGCGGCAGGCGAGGGTGAGTGCGGCCAGGAGGAAGAGCAGCGCCGGCCAGGTCACCAGCCCGACCAGAGGACCGCCGGGCGGGAGGTCGGACAGCGCGAGGACGTCCTCCGTCCCCAGTGCGATGCCGCCCGTCGCACCCGCACCCACGTACGGGAAGACCATGGCCGTCCGGGACAGTGCGGCGGCGAACACCGCCCCGACCGCGACGCACGTCAGCACCGCGGCCACGACGATGCCCCAGCGAGGCCCGTACGCGTCGGGCAGCGCGGTCGGGGCGGTGTTCGCCGCCGCATCGTGGTCGCCGACGACGGGACGGCCCGTCGGGTACGGACCACCACCCGTGTACGGATGGCCGGCCGCCGGCTGCCCGCCCTGGTACGGGTTGACGGTGCCCGGGTGCGGATCGCCTGCCGCGACCGGGTCGGCCCCGGACCCGCCGAAGGCCCCGGCCGCAGCGTCGACGATCCGCACCTGCGGCGGCGCGTACCGCCGTGCCTTCGCGGTGAGCTTCGCGAGATCGAACTTCCGCCGCTCCACCGCCACATGGAGCTGCGCGGGCATCGCGGGATCGGCCGGCCGCACGTCGGCCCCCGCGGGTACGGGCGTGCCGTCGCGCAGCCGCGTGCCGAGGAGCACCTGCGGCCCGAGATCGGGTGAGTCGGCGTAGACGAAGGCGGTGACGTCGGCCCACGGCAGCTGGACGTTGCCGATACGCACGCCGGAGGGGTCGAACCGGAAGAGGACGCGCCGCTCGTCGAACCACAGGAAGACGTACGGCGCGGCCAGCACGACGACCGTGCCGCCCTTCATGTCCAGCGCCCAGCCGCAGAGCAGTGCGACGCCCACCACGGCGGCCATCAGGCCCCAGAGTTTCGCGAGATCGGCGGGAGAGAACGGTCCCGTCACCCGATAGCGCTCCCAGCGCGCACGGCGGCGCGGGGACGACGGTCCCCGCGCGGAAGAAGGCTGCGGATACGGCATGTCGTGGTCCCCCGCTGAACGTCGTAGAACAGCACGGCACGTCACACCCCGCAGGCGCCCCCCACCGCCACGAGCCCGGTCGGCTCGCGGGGATGTTTCTACCGCACCCAGGTGACGGGCTGTCCACACCATCCCCAACCGGAGACGAGGATCACAGGAACGGAAGGCCAAAGCGACCGGTGTGTCATGATCGGCGCTGATCCGGATCGGGTGCGGGGTTGCCGCGCGGGGAGGAAGGGGGCGGGGGACGGGTCCGGTGAGGGCGCGCCCCCGGAGGGATATGGCGCCGTGGCATGCGTTGAGTGATACCGAGGTCGTCGAATTCGCCGCACGACTGCGGTCGTTGGAATGCACGTGGGAGCTGGGGGCCACGCCGAGTGCGAGGCGGTCGTCGCAGTTCACCCGTCGGGCCCTGATGATCTGGCCGCGTTGGGACCTGCTCGACACCGGGTTCGAGAGGGTCCGCACCGTCTCGTCCCGCCGGGCGCGCGCGCAGGACCAGAGGATGGCCGAGCGCGTCCGGCTGCGCCTGACCGACTACGCGCAGAAGTGGGACCAGGCCGTGGACGCGTTCGCCGGGATGGCCGCCGCGCTGCACACGTCGCTGGGTGAGCCGACGGAGCGCAGGCCGGGCAGCAGCGCCGCGATCCACTGGGCCGGTTCCGACACCACCCTGGTCCTCGAGTCCACGGGGGACTCGGTGTACCTGGAGCTGGTCACCAACCATCGGCTGCACCTCGACGACGAGTTGCTGCGCATGGACGAGGAGGGGCTGCTGTGACGGCATGGGACGGGTTCGGTGAAGGGCTCGCGCGACAGCTGGCCACGCTGGCCGCCGGATCGGTACTGATCATCCGGGAGGGCGGGCGGACGGGCCGATACGCGCAGTTCGCGCAGAGCGACGAGATCCTGCGGGCCGAGCTGGTCGGTGATCACGGTCTCGACCCCGCGCTGCGCGCCGGGGAGACGGGCAGCAGGCTGATCGCGGAGGCGGGCTGGGAGCTGCCCGAGGACACTGTCTACGGCCACAACTGGCAGGCCGGAGTGGCGTGGCCGTCGCCTTCGGGCGCCTACCGCGAGCTGGCGCGGATGACGGTGACCGGACTGCGCGACGGCCTGCGGATCGCCTCCCCGCAGGGTCTGGCCTACGAAGCGTGGGACGAGCGCAGGGGCAACCGCCCCCTTGTTCTGCCCCTGCTGGGCCTCGACCCGACGAGCTGACGGGGGACGGCGAGCGGCGGGCGGCGGGCGCGGCGTGATGTCCGCGCGGGACGCGAGGGCACGACGGCTGGCGCGGCTCGCCGCACAGGTCGACTGGTCGAAGGTGGTCGATCCCTACACCGGTGAGCGGTACGGCCCCGAGATGCCGCACGGGCTCTGGGCGGCCGATCCGGCCACGGCCGGGAGAACCTGCGAGACGCTGCACTACGTGGCCGTCGGCGACGGCAGTTCGGTGCGGGGGGCGGCGGCCGAGATGCTGCCGTTCCTCGTCGCGGCGGCCCGGGATGCGGAGGTGACGGTGCGTTTCGCGATTCTGCGGACGATCGCCGGCGTCGCCCGCACGGGCAACACCGCCCCGACCGCGAAGGTCGAGCCGTTGCTCGAAGGCAGGTGGCGGCCCACCGTGGACGCGACGTGGCCGGACGCGTGGGAGCGAGCCTCCGCAGGGCTGCTGCCGCTGCTCGACGCCGACGACGACATGGTCCGGGCCGGCGCCGTCGACGCACTCGCGCAGGCCGCCGCTCACGCGGACTCCCTGGTCACCCGGTTCGCGACCCGTTTCGACGACGAACCCGTCCGGTGGGTGGCGCAGCGCCTGGTGCTGGGTGTCGGAGAGCTCGCCCGCCACGCGGCCGGGCACCGCGAGGAGGCACTCGCGTGGCTGCGGCACCGTATGACGGTGAGCGGGAAGGACGACGAGGAACCCGATGTCTGTGAGGACGTCGACGCCTGGATCGCATGGGACGAGGAGATCCGCCACGACGTCCGGCTCGAAGCCGTGGAGGCGCTGCGCCGAGCGCTGCCGGGGTACGCGGATCCCCGCTATGCCCGAGTCACCACCGACGCGCTGCTCGCCTCGCGGACCACGTCGGACTGTCCGCCCGCGGAGTACCGCTCCTCGCGGGTCGGCGTCATCACCGAGGCCGACCGGCGGCTCGGAGCCGACCTGCCCGGACGGCTCGCCCTCGCCCACACGCTGCTGCACCACGTCGGCCCCGCCGAGCGCGAAGGCGGCCTCGAGGTCGCCGCGTCCCTGATGTCCCGCTGGCGGTCCGCCGTACCCGCCCTTCTCCCCGCCGTGGCCGGGCTCGTGGACGACCGGTGCCCGGAGAACCGTGTCCTCGCGCTGCGGGTTCTCGCCATGTGCGGGACCGCCGCGCGTCCCTGGGCCGGCCTCGTCGCCACGCGCCTCACGGCGGCGGACGAGCCCCACGGACCCGCCCGGGAGTACGCCGTGCGGGCGCTGAGCCGGATGGGCGACGACCGCTGTGTGCCGCATCTCACCGAACTGCTGGCCGTCCAGGGCGGTTTCGCTCACCGCCCCACGGGTTCGGCCGACGGCCGCAGCGACCGCGACGACGTCTGCTTCACCGAGGCGCTCGCCTCCTTCGCCGCGCACAGCGGCACCCTCCTGGACCCGCTGCTGGCCCACCTGAAGAAGGCGGGGGACCGATGGCACCCGTACTGGTCGGTCCTGCGCCGATGGCATCGGGACGGAGCCCGGATCGTCCCACGGATGATCGAACTCCTCGACGCCGAGGAGACGTTGATGATCGCCGCGTACGCCCTGCTCCGGTCGGAGAGCGGTGCCGTCGCCGCGGCCCACCGCGAACGGCTGCGCGAACGGGTCGAACTCCCGGCCGGCCCGCACACCAAGGACCTGGCGCACATCAGCCCGTTCGACCACCTCGTGATCACCGGGGACGACGAGCCCGTGCGCGCCCTGCTTCGGCGCCTTCCCAACGGCGGTGGCTTCCCGGTACCGGGTCCTCGGCTCCCCGAGTCCGTCTTCCTCCACGCGTGTGCCACGCTCGGCGGAGAGGTCGGGGCGCCGGGGGCCGGCCGGCTGCGCGAGATGTTCCACGCGGCGCTGAGCAGGAAGCCGGCTCGCTGGTCGGACGCGCCGAACGGCGCCGTGGAACGGGCCCGGGCGCTGTGGCGGGTCACGGGGGACGCCGACGACGTCCTGCCCGGGCTGCTGGAGTTGACGGCGCACAGCGCGATGGACGTCTACCAGACCCCGGGAGGCGTCGCAGCCCTGGAGCTGCTCGCCGAGGTCGCCGCGACGCACCCTCCCGTCGCGGAACGCGTCGCGGGCCGGCTGCGTGCCACCGCCACGGCACGGATCACGCACGACAACCGCTTCGACGCGATGCGGGCGGTCCGGAGCCTGTGGCGGCTGACCTCGGACCCCCGGCAGGTCGTCCCGGCCCTGGCCGAACTCGTCCGGATCTGCCCGCCCCCCGGGAGCGCCGCCCCCACGGTCCTCGACCCCTTGCGTCTCCTCGCCGAAGTGGGCGCCGCCGCCCCGGCGTCCGTCGCCCGGGTCGTACCGGCCCTGCACGCCCTCCTCGGCGCCGACGAACGCCCGGTGCATCACGACGGCCGGCGAGCCGTCCGCGACGACGACGCCCTGTGTGCGGCGATCCGGGCGGTACTGGATGCCGGCGCCGCGAAGGACGGCACCGCCGGGACGGACGCCGGGGGCCGGGCCGTACCGTGAGCCGGCGTTCCTCGTCCCGGGGCCACCGACGGCGCGGGGACGGCGACCGGACCCTCGGTTCCGGCCGTTCCCCCGCCGTCGAAGACGCCGGGGGTCCGTCACGATCCGCAACAGCCGCCCGCGGGGGCGTCCTTCGCGGACGCGTCCACTGCCGTGGGCGCGGCGAGCTGGACGAGTCGCGGACCTGACGACGCGGTACAGCAGCCGTCGGCGTCGTTCTTCGGGGCGTCGGAGGTGGCCGCGGTGTCGAACAGGCCCGCGCCTCCGCACACTCCGGTCTCCGGGAGGGTGAGTTCGACACGGTCGGCGGAGTCGAGGTCGCCGGCGATGGCGGCGGCGACGGAGCGGACCTGCTCGTAGCCGGTCATGGCCAGGAAGGTGGGCGCGCGGCCGTAGGCCTTCATGCCGACCAGGTAGACGCCCTGCTCGGGGTGGGAGAGCTCGCGGTGACCGTGCGGGTAGACGGTGCCGCAGGAGTGCTGGTTCGGGTCGATCAGCGGGGCCAGTTCCAGCGGAGCCTGAAGGCGCTCGTCCAGGCCCAGGCGCAGCTCGTCCAAGAAGGACAGGTCGGGGCGGAAGCCGGTCAGGACGATCACCTCGTCCACCGGGTCGAGGCGGCGTCCGTCCTCGCCCACCAGGACCAGGCGGCCGTCACCGTCGCGTTCGAACGCCTCGGTGCGGAAGCCGGTGACCGCGTCCGCGTGCCCCTGGTCGACGGCGGCCTTCGCGGCGAGGCCGAGGGCGCCGCGGGCGGGCAGTTGGTCGGCGGTGCCACCGCCGAAGGTGGAGCCGGAGATGCCGCGGCGCAAGATCCACACCGCGTGCGTGCCCCTACCGTCCTCGGACTGGGCCAGCTCGGCGAGGTACGCGAGCGCGGTGAAGGCGGAGGCACCCGAGCCGATGACGGCCGTGCGCCTGCCCGCGTACCGGGCGCGGACGGCCGGGTCCTTCAGATCCGGTACGCGGTAGGTGATCCGGTCGGCCGCCGCCCTCTCGCCGAGCGCGGGCAGGCCGCTGCCGCCGGCCGGGCCGGCCTTGGCCCACGTACCGGAGGCGTCGATCACGGCGCGGGCGAAGACGCGCTGCTCGCGGCCGTCGGCGTACTCGACGTGCACCACGAACGGCTGCTGCTCCCGGCCGGCGTCGACGATCCGGTCGCGGCCGGCCCTGGAGACACCGGTGACGGTGGCCCCGGTACGGACCCGGTCGCCGAGGGCGTCCGCGAGGGGCTGCAAGTACCGCTCGACCCACTCTCCACCGGACGGGTACGTCGCCGGGTCGGGGCGGGTCCAGCCGGTGGGGGTGAGGAGCTTCTCGGCGGCCGGGTCGACGACCTCGCCCCAGGTGGAGAACAGGCGCACGTGGCTCCACTCACGCACGGCCGCACCGGCACGGCTGCCCGTTTCCAGGACGAGGGGCTCGATGCCGCGCTCAACGAGGTGGGTGGCGGCGGCGAGCCCGACGGGGCCGGCCCCGATGACGACGACCGGGAGCTGCTGGGTGCTCTGGGTGCTCATGGTGCTCGATCTCCTTGAAGGGCGAAGGGGGTCAGCGCGTGCGCGTGAGGGCGGTCAGCCGAGTGTGCCGCCGGCGTTCGGCCGCCCGGGCGGCGCTGTCGCCGACCTGGGCGCAGCTGTCGCAGAAGCTGACGCCGGCCAGGTGGCGGGCGGTGCGACGGGCTCGGGCCGCGGTGAACGCAGTACGAAGGGCGGTGGCCACGACGACTCCTTGTTTCGATGCCTGTCGATACCTGTCTACACCTCGGAGCTTGCCACCAGTATCGACGAGTGTCAACATAGACGCATGTCGAAATCAGAGGTCGTGGAACTTCCCGTCCTGCCGGACAGCAGCGTCGTGCCGTGCTGCCCGCCGATCACCGCCGGAGAGCTGTCCCAGGCGGACGCGGAGAAGATGGCGGCCATGTTCAAGGCGCTGTCGGACCCGGTGCGCCTGCGCCTGTTCTCCAAGATCGCCTCACACCCGGGCGGGGAAGCGTGCGTGTGTGACATCGCGGACGTCGGCGTGTCCCAGCCGACCGTGTCCCACCATCTGAAGAAGCTGCGCGAGGCCGGACTGCTGACGTCCGAACGGCGTGGCACCTGGGTCTACTACCAGGTCGCGCCGTCCGTGGTGGCGGCCATGGCCGCCATGCTCGACCTGCGCGGCTGACCGCTGCCCGAGCCGGGCTGTCGGCTGGCAGAGCGCAACCGGTCGCACAGGAAATCCCGGTCGCGACGGGTCAACGCGATGGCGGGTATGCCGATCGGCTGCAAGCCGGCCTGAGCCTCCTCGGGGACCCGTGGACGGTCCAGCGGGAACACCGCGACCCACTCGTACGCGTTGCCGTCGACCTGCGGAGCCCGCTCCCATTGGATGCCGGGCGTGGCTGGTACGGCGCATTGCCACGGCTCCGCCGGCGGCGGCAGCGTGCCCGGCGATCCGCGTGCCGTGTCACGGTGCCGTCGTCACCGCATCGGCGAGGAACCTCTTGCGCCAGGCGAGCGCGACGTAGACCAGGCCGATCAGCACCGGGACTTCGATGAGCGGTCCGACCACGCCGGACAGGGCCTGGCCGGAGGTGACGCCGAAGGTGGCGATGGCGACCGCGATGGCCAGCTCGAAGTTGTTGCCGGCCGCGGTGAACGCCAGCGTGGTGGTGCGGTCGTAGGCGAGCCCCAGGCCCTTGCCGAGCAGGAAGGTGCCGAAGAACATGACCGCGAAGTAGACGAGCAGCGGCAGGGCGATCCGGGCGACGTCCAGGGGCTGGGAGGTGACGGTCCTGCCCTGCAGGGCGAAGAGGATGACGATCGTGAACAGCAGTCCGTACAGCGCCCACGGCCCGATCTTCGGCAGGAAGCGCTGTTCGTAGCCCTCGCGGCCCATCTTCCGCTCACCGATCCGGCGGGTGAGGAAGCCGGCAAGCAGCGGGACTCCGAGGAAGACGACCACGTTCAGGGCGATCTTCCACATCGAGATGTCCAGGTGCTCTCCCTCGCCGAGGCCGAGCCGGCCGGGCAGCAGGTCGAGGTAGAACCAGCCGAGCAGGCCGAACGCCAGGACCTGGAAGACCGAGTTCAGCGCGACGAGCACGGCCGCGGCCTCGCGGTCGCCGCAGGCCAGGTCGTTCCAGATGATCACCATGGCGATACAGCGGGCGAGGCCGACGATGATCAGGCCGGTGCGGTACTCGGGCAGGTCCGGCAGGAAGATCCACGCCAGGGCGAACATCACCGCAGGCCCGAGGATCCAGTTGATGACCAGGGAGGAGATCATCAGCTTCCGGTCGCCGGTGACGGCGTCCAGCCGGTTGTAGCGGACCTTGGCAAGGACCGGGTACATCATCACGAGCAGGCCGAGCGCGATCGGTAGGGAGATACCGCCGACCTCCAGCTTCGCCAGCACGTCGTTCAGCCCTGGAACGGCCCGTCCGAGCCCGAGGCCGACGGCCATGGCGAGCAGGATCCAGACCGCGAGGTAGCGGTCGAGGGTGGAGAGCTTCTTGACGATCGAGTCGTCGCCGCCCCCGGCCTGCACGGAGGTGGTGGGCTCGGTGGAGGTCACGGGCAGGCCCTCTTGTTCTCGGCGGCGGTGCGGGCGGAGGCGGCGAGTTCGGCGAACTGCTCGGACAGGCCGGTCAGGACCTCGGGCCTGAGCTTGTAGTAGGTGTAGCGGCCGCAGGGCTCGGTCTCCACGATCCCGGCCTCGCGCAGCACCTTCATGTGGTTCGAGAGGTTGGTCTGCTTGGCTCCGGTCTCCTCGATCAGGTGCGTCGTGCAGAGCGTCTCGCGCGCCAGCAGGGTCACGATCCGAAGGCGGAGCGGATCACCCAGCACCCGGATCACATCAGGATCGACTGAAGTCAGCATGCACTGATACTTTCATATCATCACTCGCTGATACCAGCGGGGACTGAAGTCATTGGCGGCCGGGTTCCGCCACGCGACGGGAGAGATCGATCACCATGGCCGACAAGCCGTCAGTCCTGTTCGTCTGCGTCCACAACGCCGGCCGCTCCCAGATGGCCGCCGCGTGGCTGACCCACCTGGCTGGCGACCGCGTCGAGGTCCGCTCAGCCGGCTCCGCCCCCGGCGGCCAGGTCAACCCGGCCGCCGTCGAGGCCATGGCCGAGGTCGGCATCGACATCTCCGCCGAGGTGCCGAAGATCCTCACCGTCGACGCGGTGAAGGAGTCGGACGTCTGCATCACCATGGGCTGCGGCGACACCTGCCCCGTCTTCCCCGGCAAGCGCTACCTCGACTGGAAGCTCGACGACCCGGCCGGCCAGGGCGTCGAGGCCGTCCGCCCCATCCGCGACGAGATCAAGACCCGCGTCGAGTCCCTCATCGCCGAGATCGGCATGAAGCGTGAGGCGTGAGGCGTGAGGCCGCGGCAGCGGCAGCGTGTTACGCGAAGGCGCTCCCGGTCACGCCGGTCACCTTTCGCCCGACGCGCTGTTCGCCTCCCACCACCGGCCGACCTGGGGCACCGGACGGATCGAGCGGTTCCTGTCCGAGCAGCGCGACCTCTACGCCTACCTGCACGACCAGACCCTGCGGCTGACCAACCAGGGCCACACCGGCACCGAGATCGCCGAGCGGTACGTCGACTGCATAGGAGGCCTGGACGCCGTCCTGGCCAAGGCCCGCTCCTACGCCGACGACGGCGACCTGCGCTTCGCCGCGCAGCTCCTCAAGCACGCCACCTTCGCCACGCCGGACCGGGCCGAGGGGGTATCACCCTCTCCGTCCATCGCGACCGGGCGCCGAAGCCGCTTGCTGAACTGCCGCGATGCGCGAACCCCCAGGTCACCCCCAGGTCACCTCCCAGGTCACCCCTCGGTGCGCTGCGCCGGCCGTTCCGCCGCGTGTCCGGCGGGGGCGCTGGTGTCGGCTCCGCGGTGGCGGGAGTGGTGGGTTCCGGCGGCCGGGGCGGCGAGGGCGGCCGCGGCGACGAAGGCCAGCACCACGACCATCGCCGGACGCAGCCCGTAGTGATCGCCCAGGAAACCGAGGGTGGGCGGCCCCACCAGGAAGGCGAAGTAGCCGATCGTCGCCACGAGACCGACCCGGGCGGTCTCGTCGGGCCCCGAGTCGCCCGCCGCCGACAGGGCCACCGGAAAGCCCAGGGACGCGCCCAGTCCCCAGAACAGGACGGCGGCCGCGGCCACGCCGGTGTTGTCGGAGAAGATGACCAGGCAGAGGCCGAGGGCGCCGGAGACGGCACTGGCCCGTACGACGGTCGCCCGGCTGTGGCGGCTGAGGAAGAACGTGCCGCCGAAGCGTCCCAGGGTCATCGCCGCGGCGAACCCCACGTAGACGAGCGAGCCGGCGGCGGCGTCGAGCCCGTGGCCGTCGACCATGAGCAGCGGCAGCCAGTCGTTGGCGGCGCCCTCGGCGAGAGCCATCGCCAGGACGATGGCCCCGATCAACAGGAGCCGCCGGTCCCTCCACACCCGCGGCTTCGCGGGGCCCGCGGAGTCCGGGCCGGGCAGTGCGGCCCGGATCCCGGTCCCGGCGGGGACGGCGCCGATGGCGTACGTGAAGATCCCGGCCGCCACCAGGGCCACGGCCGGCAGGTGCCAGTGGGCGGGGAACGCCGCGGCGGTGGCCGCCATGCCGGCCAGGGCTCCGACGACGGTGCCCAGGCTGAAGCAGCCGTGCAGGGTGGGAAGGACCGGCCTGCCGGTGATCCGTTCCACGTCGGCGCCGTCCACGTTGATCGCCACCTCGCCCGCCCCGGTCCCCAGGCCGAACAGACACAGTCCCGCGGTGACCAGGGGCGCGGAGGCGAGGGCGCTGCCCGCGCCGACGACGGCCACGCTCGCGACGATCAACAGCGTGCCGACCGCCGTCACGGGCCTGGTCCCGAACCGCGACACCAGACGGCCGGAGCAGAGGATGCCGGTCATCGAGCCGACGGACAGGCCGAACAGCACCAGCCCCATCTGCGCCGTGGACACGCCCAGACGGTCACGGATGTCCGGAGTGCGCGTGACCCATGAGGACATGGCGATGCCGTTGAGGAAGAAGAAGAGGTACAGCGCCCGGCGGCGTCGCTGAACAGCGCGGTCTGTCAAGGAGGGGCTCCGCCGGGGTTGGACACAATGGAGGACAGGCAGGCGACGATCTCGCGTCACCCACCGAGTATGCACAAATGTACACACCGGCTGGGGAGACCGAAAAGACAAGGCGGACAACGGAGATGACCGGCAGCACCCGTGGCCCCAACGACCCCCTGCGCCGCGAACGCATTCTCGACGCCGCGCTCGACGTCGTCGCCGAGCACGGCGCCATCAAGGTGACCTTCCGCAGGATCGCCGAAGCGGCGGGTGTACCGCTGGGGTCGCTGACCTACTACTTCGACGACATGCAGCACCTGCTGACCGACGCCTTCACCCGGCTCGCCGAGACCGTCTCCACGCGCTACGGCGCCCTCCTGGAGGCCGCACGGACCCGCCAGGAGGCCGAGGAAGCGGTCGTCGAGATCATCTGCGGCAAGGTCTGGGGAACCGACCGCAACCTCCTGCTCAGCTACGAGCTCTACGCCTTCGCCACCCGCCACCCCCAGGTGCGCGCCGTCATGCGCTCCTGGATGCGCGCCAGCCGGGACTCCCTGGCCAGGCACTTCGACCCGCTCACCGCACGCGCCCTCGACGCCCTGGTCGAAGGCTTCTCCATCCACAACTCCGTCGACCTGAGCCCCACCGCCCGCGAGGACGTCGCCGCCGTCGTCAGCGCCGTCGTCGACCGGCACCGGTGAGCGGGGGGTCAGGCGCCGGGGTCGACTTCGGGGTGGGTGAAGCGCACGGGCTTGTCCAGTGAGCGGGCGTAGGCGATTTCGGCTCGGGTGCTGTCTCCGACGTAGTCGCCGACCACGAGCACCTCGTCGGCGAGCCGGATCTTCGCCCGGTGCAGCTCGTCCAGGCGTGCCTTCAGTGCCTCGGCCTCGACGGGATCGGACCAGAGTGCGTGCGGCGACTTCATGTCACAGCCCGGCTTGACGACGATCCTTCCGGCTGTGGTCTCCCGCACGTCGGCCTCGGTCATCTCGGTCATGAAACGGGTGGAGCCGCAGATCACGACGATACGCGGGAGGCTCAGCCGCCTCTTCGCGTCGGCGAGCGTCTCCTCGGGGGCGGGCGGTAGCGGGTGTGACACCGGTTCCTCCTAGTGGTGTTCGCGTGACCCGATGGTCTCCTACGAGGGCGCACCACGAGAGGCCCGTACGATGAACGCGTGACCAGGAGCACCCGATCAAGCAGCCGCCCGGCCGGGCGGCTGTTCGTGCTGCTGGTGCTGGCGGTGCTGGCCGGTGTGCTGGGCATGCACGGCCTCGCCCCCGGTGCGATGCCGCCGGGTCAGGCGGGTGCCGGTCACGGGATGGTGATGACCGCGGCGGCCGGCGCGCCGCACGCGGACGGGGGATGTACGCACGCGGACGGCGGTTCGGGTCACCACCTCGATCATGCCGATGGGACGTGTGCGGCGGCCGGCACCGGGTCGGCGTACACGCCGCCCGCGTTGACCGGCGCCCTGCCGGCCGCGCCCGCGGCTCCCGCGCCCACCGGGGCGTTCCCGGGGGCGCCGCATGACGGCCGGGCCCCGCCCGACCTCTCCGAGCTGCAGCTCCTGCGGATATAGAGCGGCCCGCCCGGCTCCCGCGCGCCCGGCCCTTGCCGGTGGCGGGTGCCGTGTTCCCGCACGCTCTGCATCCGTTCCCACCGCGTGCCGCGCGACGGCGCGCGTCAAGGAGTTGCACCACCATGATCCGCAAGCGTTCCCTCATGCACCGCACTGCCGTCGTGGCCGCCGCAGGCGCGGCAGCCCTGGTCCTGGCCGCCTGTGGCGGCAGCGGCGACGACGACGGCTCGGCGGGGCACGGCGGCCACGCCGCCCCCGCGTCCTCGTCCGCCCCGTCATCCGCGTCGCCATCGGCGTCGGCGTCGGCGTCGGCGTCGGCGTCGGCATCACAGGGGCAGCACAACGCCGCCGACGTCGCCTTCGCGAAGGGGATGATCCCCCACCACCGCCAGGCCGTCGAGATGGCCGACCTCGCGCCCGGCCGTGCGCGGTCGGCCGAGGTGAAGCAGCTCGCCGCCGACATCAAGAAGGCCCAGGACCCGGAGATCAGGACACTCTCCGGCTGGCTGACCTCGTGGGGCGAGGACGTGCCCGCCGAGGGCGCCATGGACCACTCCACGCACGGCATGGACGGCATGGACGGCATGGACGGCATGATGACGGCCGAGGAGATGACCGGGCTCGAGAACGCCTCGGGCAAGGCCTTCGACACCGCGTTCACGGAGCTGATGATCAAGCATCACGAAGGCGCGGTCGAGATGGCGAGGACCGAGCAGGCCGACGGCACCTACGGACCGGCCAAGAAGATGGCCGCGGAGATCATCGACTCGCAGAGCGCGGAGATCGAGCAGATGAACGCGCTGCTCGGCAAGGACTGACCGCACCGCACCCGCCCGGGGGGTCCGCCTCCCGGGCTCCCCGGCTCACGCTCCGCGCCCTCTGGGCGCGGTCGCGTGCGCGCGGCTTGGCGAGGAGGCGGCCGACGTGGGTCTTGACCGTGGCCGGGCTCGGGATGAGGTGCGCCGCGATCTCCGTGTCACTGTCGGCTCAGGGTGCGGGACACTCCCGCGGTGACCGTCGTGGCCAGGATCCAGCCCGCCGTGATCAGGGCGTAGGACAGCCACTGGCCGGGGCCCCTGGGTCCGAAGGCCGGCTCCTGGCCGAAGGTGATGATCGGGACGAGGAGGTCGAGGGTGTAGAAGACGGCGTTGAAGGGCGGGGCCTTGGCCGCTTCGAGGGGGGCCGGGGTGTGCTGGGCGAAGTAGAGGGCTCCGCAGGCCAGAAGGGCCAGCAGCCACAGGCCGGCGCGGAGGGGGCGGTAGCCGTAGCCGACGGAGACGTCCTGGACGTGGCCCCACAGGCGGGTGTGCGGAGGGAGGGTGGCACGGCGGTGGCGCTGCTTGGCCAGCAGGACCGTGCGGGCCTCGTCCTCGTGGCCCAGCCGCCGGTAGGCCGCCGCCAGTTGCTCGTACGGCTGGGGGATGTAGTCGCCCGTCGTGCGTCGGATCCAGCGGACTCGCTGCGCGGCGGGGAGCGGGAACGCGAGGGCCTCGTACGTCGCGTCGGCCAGGCGCAGGTCGGTGGGCCAGGTCTCCTGGGCGTCGTACAGCGTGCCCAGCCGGGCGTTGCGGGCGTCCACCACCGCGTCGATCGGCCGGCGGGTGCGCAGGTCGGTGTCCCGGGCCTGGGTCGCCCGGAGGGACAGGGCGGTGCCGTCCTTACGGGTCAGTTCGGCGTCGCGGAAGCTCAGTTCCGTGCCGACGCGGGTGCCGTCGAGCTTCACCGTGCCGTCGACCGTGAGTCCGAGGCCCAGGTCGAAGTTGCGGTCGACCGTGACGTCCACCGCCTCCAGGGCGATGTCGCCCGGGTTGCTCAGCCGGGCCCCGCAGAATCCGATGGCCGCCGCGACGGTGGCGCCGGAGAGGATGACCCGGCCCTCGGCGCTGAAGCCGGGGTGGCAGGTGAAGTCCTCGGCGACACGGATGTGGTAGGCGTCCAGGGCGTGGCCGCCGGGAGCCCGGAGCGAGGCGCCCTCCAGGTCGAACTCGCCCTCTATGGAGGCGCCGGAGAGCCGGAACGTCCCCTCGACGTCCAGGTTCGCGCACAGCGCGTCGCCGCCCACCTGGGCGTGGACGGCCGCTATGGCCTCCCCGGCGGGGAAGCGGACCGCCGTGTCGCGCAGGTCCAGGTCGCCGTTGACCTGGGTGCGGGTGAGGGCCAGGGGGCCCGTCAGGGTGCAGTGGGAGACGACCAGCCTCCCGTCGATCTGCGCCGTGTCGGCCAGCAGCCCGGGCAGGACGCACCCCGTCAGGGCCAGCTCACGGGTCCGGGCTCCCTGGAGCAACGGCGCCGCGTCGAAACGGCAGTCGGTGAGGTGAACCGGTACGGCGACCTCCGTGAAGCCGATGTCCAGGCGGCCCGTGAGGTGCGCACCGGTGAGCCGGAGGGCGGGGCGGTCGCCGGGGTCGTGGTCGGCGTTGGCGCCCAGCAGCAGGGACGCCACGACCTCGGACCGGACGACCGGGTCCGAGGTCGAGGGATCGTCCCGGAGGTCGACGGGGCGGCCCTTCGGGAAGGCGTCCCACAACCGGCGTTCTTGGGCGTTGAGTTCGTCGAGGCGCACGAGTGACGATCTTCCCGGGGCAGGAGCGTGCCGGACAAGCCGTTTCGCCGCCGCGGTCCCCTCAGGCCCCAGGGCCGCGTCCCCCGCGCCCCAGGCGGAGGGCGGAGACCAGGAAGAAGACGCCGCCGAGGAAGGCGTAGCCCGCGAGGCTGCTCAGCGAGGGGGCCTCGGCGCCGGCCTGCGAGACGAACGAGAGCCCGGCGAGCGTGGAGATGGCGCCGCTGACGATCATCGGCCACTGCCCGCCCAGCCGGCGGCGGACGGCGCCCGCGACGAGCTGGACGATTCCCGCGGTGACCGCCCACGCACCCCAGACCCGCAGGACGGCCGGGATGCCCGAGGTCGCGGCGAGAGCGAGGGCGAGGACGGTCAGGGAGCTGATCGCGATGTTCGCGTACAGGGGCGCGGCGGGGCCGCCGTTCGCCCTCGCCGACCGGACGTCGACGACCGCGGCCGCCACGTCGAACAGCGGGTAGACCAGCAGCAGCGCCGTGCTCAGCGGGCCCAGCGCGTCGGCGGTGGCGAAGACCAGCGCGGCCCACACGGCGGCGAACGCGAAGCGGAGGAAGTACAGCTTCCGGAGCGTGACGGGGACGCTGGCGGGCGGTGCGACGACGACGGTGTCCACGGTGAGTGCCTTTCGGTGCGGCGGACGGGAGGGGGGGCAGACACGAGGCAGGAGGAGGAAGAGGAGGAGGTAGAACGTTCGGTCTCGCTCGCCCCGTCACGCAGTCAACGGCTTCCCGCCTCCCCTGTCAAGACCGAACGTTCTACCTCGCCACCTTGATACGGTGGACCCATGAGCCCGAGCCCCGAAGCCGCCGCCCGCACCCCCTCCGAAGCGCGAGCCCGGCTGCTCGGCACCGCCACGAGGATCTTCTACGCCGAGGGCATCCACTCCGTCGGCATCGACCGGATCACCGCGGAGGCGCAGGTCACCCGCGCCACGCTGTACCGGCACTTCTCGGGCAAGGAAGACCTCATCCTCGCCTACCTCGACCAGGCCGACCGGGGCATCCGGGCCCAGGTGACCGCGGCCAGGGACAGCAGTCCGTCGGCCGACGGGCAGGTCCGGGCCGTCGCGCGCTCCATCGTGGACGGGATCCGGTCCCCCGGTTTCCGCGGCTGCGCCTTCCTCAACGCCGTGGCCGAGTACCCGGACCCGGCCCACCCCGTGCACCGGGCCGTGCTGGCCCACCGGCAGTGGTTCCTGGACACCGTCACGGAGCTGCTCGCGCAGGTCGGGGACGGTGACGGCGTCGCCGCCGGGCGGCACCTCGTCATGCTCCGGGACGGTGCGATGGCGGCCGGGTGCCTCTTCGACCCCGAGCTGGTCTCCGAGACCTTCCTGCACGGCGTGGAAGGGGTCCTGAGGGACGTCTCGGAAAAAATCTCCGCCCGGCCCGCCCGCCGTGTCGAGAACGCGCGTCCCGCTCCGTCCCAGGGGTGAAGGCGGCCACAATGGGCCGCACCAGCACCGAGGAGAGACCCATCATGGCCAAGTACCTGCTGCTCAAGCACTACCGAGGCGCCCCGGAGTCGGTCAACTCCGCGCCGATGGACCAGTGGACGCCCCAAGAGATCTCGGCCCACATGCAGTACATGCAGGACTTCGCGGACCGGCTCGAGAAGAGCGGTGAGTTCGTCGACGGGCAGGCGCTCGCCCCCGAGGGGGCGTGGGTCCGGTACGACGGCGAGGGCAAGCCGCCGGTCACCGACGGGCCGTTCGCCGAGACCAAGGACCTCATCGCCGGGTGGATGGTGATCGACGTCGACAGCTACGAGCGCGCCGTCGAGCTGGCCGGGGAGCTGTCCGCCGCCCCGGGTGCGGGCGGGAAGCCGATCCACGAGTGGCTGGAGCTGCGTCCGTTCCTGACCGCCGCCCCGGCCGTCACGGACTGACTCCGCCGATGGACGAGGCCCTGATCAGGAGCCTCACGCCCGGCGTGCTGACCGTCCTCGTCCGCCGCGGAGCCGACTTCGCGGCGGCCGAGGACGCGGTCCAGGACGCGCTGGTCGAGGCGGTCCGCGGGTGGCCGGCCGACCCGCCGCGGGACCCGAAGGGCTGGCTGGTCACGGTCGCCTGGCGGCGGTTCCTGGACGCGGCCCGCGCCGACACCGCCCGCCGGCGGCGCGAGGACCGCGTCGAGGAGGAACCGGCGCCCGGCCCGGCCCCGGACGTGGACGACACGCTCCAGCTCTACTTCCTGTGCGCGCATCCGTCCCTGACGCCGTCCTCCGCGGTCGCGCTCACGCTGCGCGCCGTCGGCGGTCTGACCACCCGGCAGATCGCCCGGGCGTACCTGGTGCCCGAGGCGACGATGGCGTGGGGGTACCTCCCACGCCCTTAAGGCAGTGGGGGAGGATCAGCCGGGCCAAGCGCACCGTGTCCGGTGTCCGGTTCGACCGGCCCGGTGACGTCGCCACCGTGCTGCGCGTCCTCTACCTCGTCTTCAACGAGGGCTACTCCGGTGACGTCGACCTCGCCGCCGAGGCCGTCCGGCTCACCCGGCAGCTCGCGGCCTCGGTCGACCACCCGGAGGTGGCCGGGCTGCTGGCGCTGATGCTGCTCCACCACGCGCGGCGGGCCGCCCGGACCGCACCCGACGGGAGTCTGGTGCCGCTCGCCGAACAGGACCGCGGCCGGTGGGACACCGCGTCGATCGCGGAGGGCGTGCGGATCCTTCAGGCGGCGCTCGCCCAGGACCGGCTGGGCGAGTTCCAGGCCCAGGCCGCCATCGCCGCCCTGCACGCCGACGCGCCCACCGCCGGGGAGACCGACTGGGTGCAGATCGTGGAGTGGTACGACGAGCTGGCGCGCCTGACCGACAACCCCGTGGTCCGGCTCAACCGCGCGGTCGCCGTCGGGGAGGCCGACGGGCCGCGGGCCGGACTCGCGGCGCTCGCGGCGCTGGAGGACACGCTGCCCCGCCACACCGCGGTGGCGGCGTACCTGCACGAGCGCGACGGCGACCTGGACACGGCCGCGCGGCTGTACGCCGAGGCGGCCCACAAGGCACCCGCGCTCGCCGAGCGCGACCACCTGACCCGCCAGGCGGCCCGCCTCAACTCCCGTCGCCGCGGGCGCCGGTGACCGGGGCGCCGGTGCCCGGTGCGGGCGGGCCGGGCTCTCCCGGCGCCGCGTTCACGTCGGCCGGCCGGCCGCCCGGGTGCCGCAGGGCGCAGAAGTAGCCGATCGCGAGGGCGACGGCCATGCCGTAGAAGACCCACTGGTTGGCCTCGGCGAAGTCGAGGCGGATGGCGGGCATCGCGTCCCGCATGGCCGTCTCGGTCGGGCCGTCGCCCGTCGGGGTGCGGGCGTCCGCGTTGCCGGTGATCGCCTCCGTGACGTCCCGGGCCATGGAGTGCCGCCCGTCCGGCGGCACTCCGCGCGCACGGAGGGTCTCCTCGACCCGGTCGGTCATGCTGTGCGTCAGCATGGTGCCGAAGACGGCCAGGCCGACGCTGGCGGCGTAGTTGCGGACGGTCTGGGTGATGCCGGTGACCTCGCCGTAGGAGGAGTCGATCGAGCGGTTGACGGCGTCCGTCGAGGCGGGGGCGAGGACGAAGCCGATGCCCGCGCCGGCCAGCGCGGCGTAGGGCCACTGGTCGTGCATGGACAGGTCGGTGAGCTTGCCGGCCCACAGCGCGAAGCCGACGGCGCCCAGCGCGCAGCCGATCCTGAGCGCCGGGCGGGCGCCCCGCTTGTCGAGGATGCGGCCGCCCCACTGGGAGGCGATGGCGAACCCGGCGAAGACGTACAGCAGGTACAGGGCGGCCTGGTTGGGTGAGGCGCTGAGCGAGACCTGGGCGTAGACCGAGGCGAAGAAGAACAGCGGGAC
This sequence comes from Streptomyces sp. NPDC059906, assembly GCF_042730645.1. Taxonomy (NCBI): domain Bacteria; kingdom Bacillati; phylum Actinomycetota; class Actinomycetes; order Kitasatosporales; family Streptomycetaceae; genus Streptomyces; species Streptomyces sp. NPDC059906. The sequence goes on along the minus strand of NZ_JBHWKU010000001.1, from coordinate 97,159 downwards.
GAACGCCAGCATGGCGAAGAAGAGCACCAGCGCGTCCACCGTGAAGGCGCGGTCGCGGAAGACCGCGAGGTTGACCAGGGGGTGGCCGGTGCGCAGTTCGTAGCGGCAGAAGACGTAGAGGACGGCGAGGCCGCCCACGATGCAGATCCAGGTCGCCGCGTTGTCCCAGCCCCAGGCCGCCGACTGCTGGAAGCCGAGCACGCTCAGGCCCATGCCGGCGACGATCAGCAGCGCGCCCTTCACGTCCAGCGACTCCTCGCGCCGGCGGTCGGGGATGCCGGCCAGCGCCGTCAGGACCAGCGCCGCGATCGCCACGGGGACGTTGACCCAGAAGATCGCCCGCCAGGTCCACGCGGTCAGCCAGCCGCCGAGCAGCGGGCCTACGGCGGTCAGGGCGCCGGTGAGGCCGAAGAAGAGGGCGAGCGCGCGGCCCCGGCGCCCCACCGGGAACACGGCGACGACCACGGCGAGCGCGGCCGGGAAGAGCAGCGCGGCGCCCAGTCCCTGGGTGGCGCGGAAGACGATCAGCCAGGTCAGCGCGTAGTCGCCGGAGGGCACGCAGCCGCACAGGACCGAGGAGACGACGAAGACCAGGGTGCCGAGCACGACCACGCGCCGGGGCCCCCACAGGTCCGCCAGACGTCCGCCCAGGGCGAAGAAGGCGGCGAGGGCCAGCAGGTAGGCGTTGATCACCCACTGCATGCCCGAGGCCGACAGGCCCAGTTCGGAGACGATGTCGGGGGCCGCGATCGAGACGATCGTCTGGTCGATGAACGTCATCGCCACCGCGAACATCATCGCGGCGAGGGCCAGCGACTGGGAGGTGGCACGGCGACCGGCACCGGGCGTGCTCTGGTCCCGCTTCGGAGGTGATCCGCTCACCCGGCCAGTCTGCGCTCGCGCCGGTGCCCCCGCATCCGCACGCTCCGGGCGCCGGGGTCCGGGGTCCGGGCCCGGACCCGGCACCACCGCGTCTAGGGGCGGCGCCCGTACTCCGCGAGGGCCGGGGTCAGCAGGTCGAAGGCCCGGGGTGCCTCCCGCGCCAGCACCTCGGCGATCTCCGGGTTGGCGCGCCCCGCCAGGGTCAGCTCCTGGATGCGGTTGAACAGGACGCGGTGGACGCCGCCCAGCAGAGCCGCGGCCGTGCGCGGGGTGATGTCGTCGGGCGGGGTGTCCGTGGTGTCGGCCAGGGCCGCGGTCAGCGCCTCCTCCCGCCGGTCGTGCAGGCCGCGCAGGCACGCGGTGAGGGTGGGGCTGTCGGCGACCATGCGGGTGAAGGCCAGGCCGGCGAAGCCCGCGACCGGGTCCTGGGCCGCCACGGCCGCCAGGAAGGCGTGGCGCAGGGCCGTCAGCGGGGTCTGGCCGGCCCCGCGCGCCGTCACGGTGGCGGCCAGGGCGGCGACGAACTCGTCCTGGTGGTCCAGGGCGAGATCCTCCTTGCGCGGGAAGTAGTTCGTCACGGTCTTCTTGGCGACCCGGGCGGCGTCGGCGATCTCCGCGATCGTCGTGTGCTCGAAGCCGCGCTCGATGAAGAGCCGGGTCGCGTGGTCGGAGATCAGCTGCCGCGTCTCGCGCTTCTTGGTCTCGCGCAGGCCCAGCGCCGGGGTGGTGTTCGGATCCATGGGCGAATCTTACCTCGGTAGTATTTTTATGTTGACGGTCAGAGTATCCTCTGAGTAAAATTACCCTCGATGAACGAATTCAACGAGAGCTACGACACCGACTCCGTACGCGAGTTCACCGTGAGCGACGCGGACGCCGGCCCCTACGCGCTCGCCGAGGGACCGGACGGCGCCCTGTGGTTCACCCTGGTCCACCGGGGCGCCGTCGCCCGCAGGGACCCGGACGACGGGCGGGTCACCGTCCATCCGGTCGGCGACGGTCCGACCGTGATCGCACCCGGGCCCGACGGCGCCCTGTGGTTCACCGAGTACCGGGCGCACCGCATCGGCCGGATCACCCCCGAGGGCCACTACGCGTCGTTCGCGCCCCTCACCCCCGAGGGCGGGCCGTTCGGGATCACCGCGGGGCCGGACGGCGCCATGTGGTTCACGCTCTCCTCGGCCGACCGCGTCGGCCGCGTCACCATGGACGGCGAGGTCACCGAGCATCCGGCGCCCGGCGCCTTCCCGTCCGCCCTCACGACCGGTCCGGACGGCGCCCTGTGGTGCACGCTCAACCAGGGCAACGCGATCGGGCGGCTGACCCCCGACGGCCACGGCACCGAGTACCCGCTGCCGACGCCGGGCGCCGCGCCGGTGGGCATCGCCGCGGGGCCCGACGGCGCCCTGTGGTTCACCGAGATCGGGGCCGGGCGGATCGGCCGGATCACCGTGACCGGCGATCTCACCGAGTACCCGCTGTCCGACCCCGCAGCTCGGCCGCACGCGGTGACGGCGGGGCCCGACGGCGCGCTGTGGTTCACCGAGTGGGGCAGTGGCCGGGTCGGCCGGATCGCCGTCGACGGCCGCGTCACCTCGTACCCGCTCTCCCGTACCGACTGCGAACCGCACGGCATCGCCGTACACGACGGCGCCCTGTGGTGCGCCCTGGAAACCGGCTCCCTGGCCAGGATCCAGGTCCCGGCCTGACCGCACCTCGCGCACCAGCGCGCATTCACCAGCACCCGCACCCGGAAGGACACACTCGTTTGACCGACTCGACGCACTCCCCCGCCCCCGACGCCGCCGACGCCGCCGCCGAGTTCGACCGGCAGGTCCGCACCCTCGTCGCGCTCGGTTACCCGGCGCTGTCCGACCGTACCCAGGAGCAGTTCGCCGAACTGGTGGCGCCGCTGCGCGCCGAGGCCGTGGCCCGCACGGACCGGGCGGCGTACTCGGCGTACGAGCCCGCCGCGTCCGGCCGGGTGCCCTTCGTCCTGGTCGTCGGACGCGAACTCGCCCCCGTCGAAGGGACCATGCCGTTGACCACGCTGCGCGGCGGCCGGCTGCCGGGGTTCGTCGACCGCAGCTTCGAACCGGGCTCTCTGGAACGGTTCGTCGCCACCGGTACGACCCGGCCGCCCGGGCGGGACGGCGTCCATCTGCTGTTCGACGTCGAGCGCGGCGAGGAGTTCTGCGGGGCCGTGCCGGGCGACGCGCTGGCCACCGTCGCGGAGCGGGGCCGCACACCGCTCACCATCGAGGAGGGCATCGCCCTGCTGACCCACGTGCCGGAGGTCCTGGTCAAGAACAAGTGCTTCTCGCTGGGCGGTTCACGGTGCGGTGACCGCCGGGTCCCGGCGCTGTGGATCAGCAAGCGCGCCCCGAAGCTCGGCTGGTGCTGGGAGGGCAACCCGCACACCTGGCTCGGGATGGCGTCGGCGGGGGCGCGGCACGCCTGAGCGCCGTCACCGCGTTGCTCCGTCACTGCGTTGCTCCGTCACACCGGGGTGCTCGGTGCGGCGCCGGTCCCTCCCTGGTAGCGCAGGAGCAGCATCGCCGCGTCGTCGTGGTGGGGCCCCGCCGCGTGCCGGACCAGGTCCTCACGCAGGGCGTCCAGGGCGCGGTGGATGTCGGGGTCCTTCAGGAGGTGGGCGCGCTCGGCGAGCGGGTAGAAGCCGCCCCGCTCGTCGCGGGCCTCCGTGACGCCGTCGGTGTAGAGGAGCAGTTGGTCGCCGGGGCGGAAGGGCACCGGGAAGGGGTCGGGGCCGGGGCCGCCGTGCGCGGCCAGGCCCAGCGGCAGGGCGTACGCGGGCGGCTCCGGGAAGTCGGCGGTGCCGTCGCCGTGGACGAGCAGCGGCGCCGGGTGGCCGTAGTTCAGGAGGACGACCCGGTGGTCGTGGCCGATCTCGGCGAGGATCGCGGTGACGAACTTCTCGTCCTCCAGCTCCCGGGCGACGCTGCGCTCCAGCCGTTCGCCGAGTTTGACCAGGTCCTCCTCGTCGTACGCCGCCTCCCGGAAGGCGCCGAGGACCCGGGCGGCGGTCTCCACCGCGGCCAGCCCCTTGCCCTGGACGTCGCCCACGATCACCCGGACACCGTGCGGCGAGGCCACCACCTCGTACAGGTCGCCGCCGATCCGGGCCTCGGCGACCGCCGAGGTGTAGGAGACGGCCGCGTGCAGCGGGCCCGCGGTCAGCGGCACCGGGCGCAGCAGCACCCGCTGGGCCGCTTCCGCGATCGAGCGCACGCTGGCCAGCTCCGCCTCGCGGCGCGAGCGCATCACGGCCGCCGCGATGCCGACGCCGGTCACCCCGGCCACCGACAGCATGGCGGTGTAGCCGCGGGGGCGGTCGAAGAGCCCGTTGTACATGCCGAGGCCGACGCAGAGCAGCAGCGCGGCCAGTCCGATCACCGCGGTGCGCCGCCAGCCGCCGACCAGTGAGCCGAACGCCGGTCCCAGCGACACCAGCGGCAGCAGACCCACCCCGGGTCCCATCGTGAGGTCCACGACGGCGACCACCGCCATCGCGGCGAACGGCATCCAGGACAGCAACGCCACGGAACCGGGCGACGCCTTCTTCACGGTCATGACTACTCCGGTGTCGCAGCGCTCAAGAGCCGCCCTCTCCCTGTCCTCAGGCGTCCTCCCCAGCCTCTCACCCTAGGCAAAGGGGTGATGCGCGCAGGAGTTCCCGGGCTGTCCTTAACCCAATCGAGGCCGTATCGCCGCCCGCGTCGGCAGCAGCCCGCCGTCGGGCGCGTCCCGCCGGCTCGCCAGGGTCAGGGTCAGCGTCACCGCCAGCGAGGCGAGCGCCGTCACGGACATGGCCGTCGCCGGTGAGGTGAACTGGGCCACCGTGCCCGCCAGGATCGCGGCGAGGCCCTGCAGGGTGAGCATCCCGGCGGAGTGCAGCCCGAGGGCGTGCCCGGAGAGTTCGTCGGGGGTCAGGGCGACCAGGCGCTCCTGCTGCACCAGGCTCGCGCCGAAGCCCACCGACGCCAGTCCGACCAGTACGACCGTCAACGGCAGCGGCGGGCGCAGGAAGAGGACGAGGTACGGAGCGGCCAGCAGCGCCAGGAGCGGGACGCCGAGCCGCGGCCGCAGCCGGGCGGGCAGCAGCCGGCCGACCGTCACGTCCCCGGCGAGCATGCCCAGCGCCCCGCAGGCGAACAGGGTGCCGGCAGCGCGCGGGTCGTAGGAGACGAACAGCGACTCGCAGCCCACGACGAGGCCGTTGGGCACCCACAGGGCCAGGTACACGTGACGGCGCGGACGGGCCGACCAGAGCAGGGAGTTGGCCCGCCAGGTGGCACGGACGGAGGGGCGGCTCAAGACCCGGGGCGGACGGCGGGTCAGGCGCAGGGCGAGAGCGGCCGACACGCCGTACAGACCGGCCGCGAGCAGCAGGCACAGGCGCGGCGACAGCAGGGCCACCAGGACGCCGCCGGTCGCGTATCCGGCGATCTGCATGAGGCCGCTCATCATGTTGAAGAGCGAACGCCCGGTCAGGTAGCCGTCCTTGGCGAGGATCTCGGTCAGCAGGCCCCAGCGGACGCCGCCGCCGAGCGAGGCGATCAGCCCCTCGACGAGCACGATGACGAGCATCGCCCACACCGGCAGGCCGGGCAGCGCGAGGGCCGCGGTGGCGGCGGCGAAGGACAGTGAGAGGCCCGCCAGCGTCGCGCGGGGCGGCAGCCGGTCGGCGCCGGAGAGGAAGAAGGTGGCGCCCAGCACCTGGGCGAGCGCCGGGCCGAACATGCTGACCGCGGACAGCAGCGGCGATTGCGTCGCCCGGAACACCAGGGTGCCGAGCGCGAGCCCGCTCACCGTCTGGGCGGCGATGTTGGCGGAGGAGGAGAGGAAGAGGGGGCTGAACTCGGGGGTGCGGAAGAGGTCCGCGTAGGTCCTGCGCGGTGTGTCCGGCATGCGGGGAGTGTGGGGTGGGCGGAGGACCGGCCGTTATTGTTTCGCGTGGAAGCGAAAGGTCACGAGCGGCGCGGAGGTCGACGACCGTATGGGCTGGTGGGAGATCAACGCCGACACCCTCGCGCGCGGCCGTTTCGTCGTGTCCCCGCTCGACGAGACCCTCGCCTGTCTGAAGATGCTGCACGCGGGGGTCGCCGGGCATCCCGGTGAGCGGGCCTGGCTCGACACCCACCGGCCCGCCCATCTGCGCCGCATGGCGGCCGACCCGGTGACCGCGCTGCTGGTGGCCTCCGGCCTGGGCCGGGAGTGGAACGCCGACTTCCTCACGCCCACCCCGGTCGAGGACCAGAGCTTCGCGGAGGGCGTCGCGCGGATCCGGGCGGCCCGCCCCGAGGTGGCACGCGCCGACCTGGCCGTCTCCCTGGGGGGCACGCTCCCGGCGGCCCTGGACCGCGACGACCTGCCGGAGCGGGCCGCCGCGCTCCTTGAGGAGGTCTGGGCCGAGGCGGTACGGCCGGACTGGGACCGGCGCCGCCGGGTGCTGGAGGCGGACGTCGTCGCGCGGACCGCGCAGGTGAGCCGGGGCGGCTGGGCGACGGTGCTGGACGCCCTGCGGCCCGGCACCCGCTGGCTGGGCGACAACCGGCTCCAGATCAACCTGAACCCGTACCCGCCGCGCGAGCTGTCCGGGGCCGAGCTGCTCCTCGTGCCGGTCACCGCGCAGCGGCACGGCTGGGTGGCCTGGGAGGAACCGGAACGGTACGCGATGGTCTACCCGTGCGCGGGCGCCCTCGCGGACGACGGCGCCCGGCGCGTACCCGCGGCCCTCGGCGCGCTGCTCGGCCCGGCCCGCGCGGGCGTGCTGACGCTGCTCGGCACCCCCATGAGCACCAGCCAGCTGGTCGGCGTGACCGGGCAGGGCCTCGGGTCGGTCGGACGGCACCTGCGGGTGCTGCTCGACGCGGGCCTGGTGGAGCGCCGCCGCGCGGGCCGCTCGGTGCTGTACTCACGGACACCGGCCGGGGAGGTCCTCGTCGAGGCGGGCGCCGGGAGGGGTGGGGGGCCGGACTAGCATCCGGTGCATGACGAGCGCACCGAACACGCGGAACGACGACAGCCTTCCCCCCGGCCTTCCCCTCGACGTCGAGATCGGCGCCCTCCAGGGCGGGGCCGCGGACCTCTCGCAGTACGCCGGCCGGGTCGTGCTGGTGGTCAACGTGGCCTCCAAGTGCGGGCTCACCCCGCAGTACGCCGGCCTGGAGCGACTGCACGAGCGGTACGCGGAGCAGGGGTTCACCGTGCTGGGCGTGCCCTGCAACCAGTTCATGGGCCAGGAGCCGGGCAGTGCCGGCGAGATCGCCGAGTTCTGCTCGGCGACGTACGGGGTCACCTTCCCGATGACCGAGAAGGCCGAGGTCAACGGCGAGGGCCGGCATCCGCTGTACGACCGGCTGACCGGCTTCGCGGACGCGGAGGGCCACAGCGGGGACATCCGCTGGAACTTCGAGAAGTTCCTGATCGGGCGGGACGGCAAGATCGCCGCGCGCTTCTCGCCGCAGACCGAGCCGGAGGCGGCCGAGGTCGTGGCGGCCGTCGAGGAACGCCTCGCCGGTTGACCTTGCCCCTGGGGCAAGGCCGAGCCTCTCCGTCGTCGGGCGGAACAGCCGCCCGGCGACGGAGGACGACGACGTGGACGACGGCGTGGACGACGAGTTGCTGACCATCGGCGCGTTCGCCGCGCGGGCCCGGCTGTCGGCCAAGGCCCTGCGGCTGTACGACCGGCTGGGTCTGCTGGCGCCCGCCCACGTGGACGAGGCGACCGGCTACCGCTACTACCGGGCCGGCCAGGCCGAACGCGCCCGGCTGGTGGCCCTGCTGCGCCGGCTGGACATGCCGCTCGCCCGGATCGCCGAGGTGGTCCGCGCGGACGGCGACCGGGCGGCCGGTCTGCTCGACGGCTACTGGGCGGACGTGGAGGCCCGGGTGGCCGGTCAGCGCACGCTCGTCGCGTACCTCCGTGGACGACTGTCGGGAAGGGATTCCGAGGTGTACGGAGAGTTCGTGGTCGAGACGGTGGACGTGCCCGAGCAGGTGGTGATCAGCGAGACCCGGCACACGCTGGCGAGTGAGCTGCCGGCCTGGATCGGCGCCTCGATGGGCCGCCTGGAGGAGGCCGCCCGGGGCTGCGGGGGTGTGACGGCGGCGCCGTACGTCGTCTACCACTCGGACGTGTCGATGGAGAGCGACGGCCCGGCCGAGTCCTGTGTGCCGGTCGCCGACGGGGCGGCGGCGCAGGCGTGGAGCGAGGAGCGGGGGCGGGCGTGGCAGACGCGGGTGCGGGTGGAGCCGGCCGGGCGGCTGGCCTACACCCGGATCACCAAGGCCCAGGTGGCGTATCCGCAGATCCTGGCCGCCTTCGGGGCGGTGGAGGAGTGGATCACCGCACAGGGCCTGACGGTGGCGGGGCCGTGCCGCGAGGTGTACTTCGCCGACTGGGATGCCGCGGGTCCCGAGGACCCGGTGTGCGACGTGGCGTTCCCGGTGAGCTGAGCTGAATCGAGCTGAACCGCACCGGCGGGCGCCCTCTCGGCAAGGTCGGCGAACTGGTCGAGAGGGCTCCGCCGGTGGTACCGGCGGCGGGTGACGCGTGGCGGCGTTACTCCTTGACCGAGGTCACGAAGGCGGTCCACGTGTCGGCGGGGAACGCGAGGACCGGTCCGCCGGTCACCTTGGAGTCGCGGACGGCGAGTGCCGCCACGAGCGGTGACCGGACCTCGACGCACGCGCCGTTTCCGCCGGAGTAGGAGGACTTGGTCCACGATTCCTGGGCGCCCTGAAGAATTGCCATGTCTGCTCCGATGACGAGTCGCGAGTGTGGTTTACGCCAATGACGTTTGATCTTTGGCGTGATCGACGCTACTCGCTGGCTTTCCCGTACGGAGCAGCCATTCACTCGTCCGGATGGCATATTCCAGGTGAGTCTTCCAGTGCATCGTGGCCAGGGTGTACCATGCCGCACCGCTCAGCGTGCGTACTCCTTCGCCACATCTTCGATGCGCTGCCGCGACTGCTCCACGTTCAGGGCCTGGGCCCGCAGATGCTCGTACATCACCGTGTACTTCTGCACGTCCGGCGCCTTCTCCAGGTACAGGTCGCTGGTCACGCCCTCGATGTACACCACGCTGGAGTCGGCCGTGTCCGCGAACTCCAGGATGGAGTACTGGCCGTTGATGCCCGGGTGCGCCCCCACGTCGAAGGGCAGCACCTGCACGGTGATGTGCGGCAGCTGCGACATCTCGGCGACGTACTCCAGCTGCTCCCGCATCACCTGCTTGCCGCCCACCACCCGGCGCAGGCTGGACTCGTCGAGGACCACCCACAGCCGCAGCGGGTTGTGGTCGGCGGAGATGCGCTCCTGGCGCCGTATGCGGACCTGCACCCGCTTCTCGACGTCGGCGACGGACGTCTCGGGCAACGCGCCCTGGATGAGGGCCTCGGCGTAGGACCGGGTCTGCAACAGGCCGGTGATGATCTGGGGTTCGTAGGTCCGCAGCGACTCCGCGTCGGTCTCCAGACCGATGTAGACGCTGTACGGGATGTCCCCGAAGGCGTGCCACCAGCCCTGCTGGCGCGAGTCCTTCGCCATCTGCATCAGCGAGTCGACGATCCGCTGGTCCTCGACCTCGTACACCCCGCACAGGTCGCGGACGTCCCGCTGGCTGATGCTGCGCCGACCGTTCTCCAGGCGGCTGATCTTCGACTGGGAGACCAGCAGCCGCTCGGCGACCTCCTCGGCCGTCATGCCCTTGAGCTCGCGGAGCCGGCGCAGCTCCTGGCCCAGCCGACGCCGCCTTACGGTGGGATTGACACTCGACGCCACGGGACGTGCACCTCCGGCTGCGTGACTCATACTTGCCACTTTGTGTATCTGCTGCTGAGCAGACTGCCACCAAGGTGCTTTCCACCGCTGGGAAACGGTCGATATGCGCCGCGTACACGCCAGTTCGGGGCGCCACCCCCGCATGCGGCTGCGCGGGGTGGCGGAACCTTTCCGCAGGTCCGGGTAGGCCGGACGCGCGGTCGGTTCCGCCGCCCCGCGCGGACCTGCGGCTCCCGTGACCGGGCTTGGGGACTGGCGGTGCGGCGGTGCTGTGGTGCGGTCGTGCGGGTGCTGCGGTGCTGTGCGGACCGTGCGGTGCGCCCGTCGGGCTAGTGGACCGCCGCCCGCGCCATGGATCCGTGGCGCGGTTGCGCCGGAACGCCGCGGGCGGGTTCCGGGGCGGGCCTGGCCCCCGGTCCCGGGGCCTGGCGGCCGGCCGGGGCCGGACTGCGGCGTGGCTGTGCCGCAGCGCCGTTCTGGACGTCCATCACCGCGTGCGCCACCAGGCCGCCCATGGGGTCGTGCCTGATGAGGTCCCGCAGCCGGGACCGCGACGAGCGTCCTTCGTTGCCCGGGTAGAGGTGCTTGCCGAGTCCGACCGCGTGGGCCAGCGCGGCGAGCGCCGCGGTCCGCGGGTCCGGCGGTACGCCGGTGCGGATCGCCGAGTCCAGCCGGGACTTGATCTCCCTGCTGATCGCCGTGTCCGTCGCCTGGTAGCGAGTCGTCGGCAGCACCCCGCACATCTGGCCCTCCACGGCATGCACCATGCCGCATCGCTCCAGATGCGAGAGATAGGTCTGGCGCAGCCCCAGGCGGGGCCCGCCGATCCAGTTGACCGCCCGTACGGGAGCGCCACGCCTTCGCAGCAACTCCAACGCGCAGTCCAGTGTTGGATCTCCTGTCGGCCGTGGGGCCACCACGGCGATACGATCCCCGTCTGGGGCTATACGTCCGGCCAGCGCCAGCTCCACCAGCTGTGCTCCGGCCAGACCGAGGTCGAGCGACTGCGGCTGTGCGGTGGTACCCGTGGTCGGGTCCAACGCCAGCAGCAGAAGCTCCTCCGGAAGTGTTCTGCGGCTCCTGCCCATCCATGCCTCCCCGCGTGGATGACAGACAGGGTGACCCCTCTCACATTGGTCTGTCGAGGGTGCGTGACCGCTTCGTAGTGGAACCAGTAGGTATGTCGTTCTCGTCTTCCGCGTGGGTTCCACCCGTACACAGGACACTGGTAAATGGTTTCGGTACGGGTTCGGCAGCGCGCACAGGACGTGCGGCGCATGGAGGAGGCATCGGTGGCGGGCGAGTCCCCCGACAGTTCGAAACAGCGCGAGTCGTCGGAAGAACCGACGTCGGGGAGCGCGGGTCCGGTTCCCGAAGCCAGGACCGAAGCGAGCGAGCGGCGTGATCCGCGGCTGGCGGTGGCCCGGGAGGACGCGAAGCGCTCCGCGGGGACCGGCACCGGGTCCCGCGGTGGCGTCGACACGGCCACCCGGGTGTTGTCGGTCCGCGAGCCGGAACCGAAACCGGAACCGGAGTCCTCCGGCGAGGACGGCGCCGCCGAGGCGTCTGCCGCCGCTCCGGAGGGAGCCGAGGCCGATGACGCGGCGCCCGCCGCCGGGAACGACGGCCGGCTCAGGGACGCCGTCGCGGCCTGGGTGGCCACCGCGGACGAGCGCGCCGCCGCCAACGCGCGGCTCGAGGGCGCGCGGGACGCGGAGGAGCCTTCGCGGGACGCCGACCAGGACGACCTGGACGCTGAGGCGCCCGAGGACGCCGGGGACGTGCTGAGCCGCGAGGCCGCCGCCCCGCAGGACACCGAAAGGGCCGAGCAGGCCGACGGGGACGCCGCATCGGGCACGGATTCGGACAAGGACTCCGGCGACGACCCCGACACGGACGTGGACGCGGCCTCGGGCGCGGGCGCGGGCTCCGCGCCGGACGGGGACGAGGGATCGTCCACCGCAGCCGACTCGGCCCCGGACACCGACGCCGAAGCCGACTCGGGCTCCGGCACGGACGCCGCGGGCCCTGCCCCGGATGCGAAGCCGGACCAGGAACCGAAGGCCGCCCCGGAAGCGAAGGCGGCCCCCGACACGCAGGCGGCGCCCGGCCGTGACGGCGACGGCCGCGACGACAGCGACGCTCACGGTGACGGCCCCGTCGGCAGCAACGCTGACAACGACGACCGCGACCGCAGCAACGCTCACCGCGACGGCCGCGACCCCAGCGACACTCACCGCGACGGCCGCCGCGACGGCAGCAACGCTGACAACGACGGCCGCGACGGCAGCGACGCTCACGACGACGGCCCCGTCGGCAGCAACGCTGACAGCGACGACCGTGACCGCAGCGACACTCACCGCGACGGCCGCGACCCCAGCGACACTCACCGCGACGGCCGCGACCGCAGCGACCCCGACGCCGACGGCGGCGACCCGCCGGTCGATCAGCCCACCGCCGTGTTCAAGGCGCCGCGGCCGGGCAAGCCCGCCGTCGACCAGCCGACGACCATGCTGAAGCTGGGGGACGCCGCCTCCGCCGCCAAGAAGGCCAGGCAGGAGGCCGGGCAGGAGGCCGGGCAGAAGGCCGGGCAGGAGAGCGACGCACCCGCGCGGTCCGAGGGCGATGCCGAGCGGACCAGCAAGTTCGTGGCGTTGCGGAACCCGGACGGACCGGCGCCCCGTAAGCCCTCGGAGACCCGAACGCCTCCCGGCGACGCTCCGAAGGCGTCGCAGGCGCCCCGTACGGGGGTGACCACCGCCAGGTCGCACGTCGGGCCCGACCGGACCACCCAGCAGCCGCTGCCGCCCAAGCCGCCGCTGGACCTGCTGGCGGAGCTGACGAACACGCCGCCGCCGCCGGAGACCCCGCTGCGGACGACGGTGCGCCGGGTCAAGATCTGGACGCCGCTGGTCATCCTGCTGGTGATCGTCTTCGGCGTCGTGCAGTCCATGCGCCCGCTGCCCGCGCCGACCCTCGACCTCACGGCGCAGGACAGCTTCTCGTTCGACGGCGGCAAGCCGCAGATCCCGTGGCCCGAGAGCGGTCAGGCCGCGCTCGACGTGCAGGGCATCGGCTCGTTCGGTTCGTCCGGCGACCAGAAGCCCGTGCCGATCGCGAGCGTGGCCAAGGTCATGACCGCGTATCTCGTCCTGCGCGACCACCCGCTCAAGAGCGGCGCCGAGGGACCGAAGATCAAGATCGACCAGGCGGCGGAGGACCAGTCGCAGGCCGGTCAGGAGTCGACGGTCGACGTCTTCGCGGGCGACTCGATCTCCCAGCGCGAGGCCCTGCAGGCCATCCTGATCGCGTCCGCGAACAACGTGGCGCGTCTCCTCGCCCGCTGGGACGCGGGGTCGGAGAAGGCGTTCGTGGAGAAGATGAACGCCGCCGCCAAGGACCTCGGCATGACCAACACCACGTACACCGACCCGTCGGGGCTGAACAACACGACGGTGAGCACGGCCGTGGACCAGGTGAAGCTGGCCAAGGCGGCGATGAAGGAGCCCGCCTTCCGCGAGGTCGCCGCGATGATGTCGTACAACGACTACAAGGGCGAGAACCACGGCAACTGGAACCAGCTGGTCGGTCACAACGGCGTCGTCGGCATCAAGACCGGCACCACCACCTCCGCGCTCGGCAACCTCGTCTTCGCGGCGAAGAAGGAGGTCGGCGGCGAGACCCGGACCATCGTCGGGGCCGTGGTGCGCCAGCCGGACGTCGGCGGGGGCATCCTCGACGCGGCGCTGGACGCGAGCGACGAGTTGATCCGGGCGGCGCAGGACACCCTGAAGTCGTCGACGATCATCAAGAAGGGCAGCGTCGTCGGGTACGTCGACGACGGCCTCGGCGGCCGGACGCCGGTCGTCGCCACCCAGGACGTCAAGGCCGTCGGCTGGGGCGGACTGACCGTGAAGCTGACGTTCACGGCGGACGAGGTGCCGCACACGGCGAAGGCCGGGACCAAGGTGGGCACCCTCACGGTCGGCGACGGCGGCACCAGCGGCGCGGTGAAGGTGCCGGTGGCCCTGGGCGAGGACCTCGTGGAACCGGGGTTCACGGACAAGCTGACCCGGCTGGGCTGACGGCCGGCCCGTCCGGGCCGCGGCCACGCCCCGCGCTCCCCGCCCCCGCGGTCACCCGGCCGCGGGGGCGTTCGCGTCCCCTCAGGTGCCGAAAGGGAGGAGGCAGCGGTGCGGCGGCGCGTGCTAGCGTCGCCGAACGGGGCAGTCGCCGGTCGCGGGAACGGGACACGGCCCAAAGGAGAAGACGGGACACGGGGAGTGCCTTCAGGTGGCCACTGCGGAGCCGACACGCGCCGACGACGCCGATCCGGGTTCGGGAGCCGACCCGCGACCACGCGTACCCGCGCCCCGCAAGGACGACGGTGAGGCCCGGTCCGCCGGGCGGCGGCCGGCCGCCGAGCCGGAAGCGCCCTCGGCGGTGAACGCCGCCTTCCTGGCCCTGCGCGAGCGCATGCTGCGCCATCCGGTGCTGTCCGTGACCGCCCTGGCCGGGGTGCTCCACATAGCGTGGTTCTTCACGTTCGCGAACAGTGGCGGCGACCTCGCGGCGCAGGACGCGTGGGCCGAGTTCGTCGGCCGGCACCCGGACTCGGCGTACAACCTCGCCTGGTACGGCGGCATGCACCCGGTGTCGTACAGCGTGATCTCGCCGTACCTGATGTCGGTGCTCGGCGTGCGCACCACGATGATGATCGCGGGCACGGTGTCGGCCGGGCTGCTGACGATGATCCTGATCCGCAGCCGGGTGGTCCGCAATCCGCTGTGGGCGTCGCTGGCGGGGCTCTTCGCGCTGCTGGGCAACGCGGTGTCGGGGCGGGTGACGTTCGGGCTCGGCATGATGTTCGGTCTGGGCGCGGTCGCCGCGGTGTTCTGCTGGCCCTACCGCTGGCGGCACGAGCGCTGGGCCAAGGGGCTGTGCGCGGCGCCGCTGGCCGCGCTGTCCACGATGGCGTCGCCGGTCTCGGGGCTGTTCGTGGGCCTGGTGGCGGTCGCCCTGTTCCTGCAGAAGCGCCGCCCGGGGGCCTGGGCGCTGGGCGTGGCCCCGAGCGTGGTCGTCGCGCTGTCGGCGGTGCTGTTCCCCTTCTCCGGCACGCAGCCGATGGGGTTCGGCTCGGCGGTGCTGCCGATCGTGTACTCGGTCCTGATCTACTGGTCCGTGCCGAACACCTGGAAGACGGTGCGGATCACGGCGGCGGTCTACGGCCTGTCCGTGCTGCTGGTCTGGCTGATCAGCTCGCAGATCGGCTCCAACATCACGCGCCTGCCGATGCTCTTCGCCGGGGTGGCGCTGGTGGCGGCGCTGCCGTTCACGGCGGTGAAGTCACGCAAGTGGTACGCCCTGGTGGTCTCGATCGTCGGCTTCGTGGGCTGGATCGGCTTCAAGTCGGCCGACGACGCCATCCACACCCAGCCCGCCGCCTCCTGGGCGCGCGAGCTGGCGCCGCTCGTCAACGAGCTGCAGGAGGTCGGCGCGGGGCGGGGCCGGGTGGAGGCCGTGCCGGCCCGCTCCCACCGGGAGGCGTCGGCGCTCGCGCCGTACGTCAACCTGGCCCGCGGCTGGACCCGCCAGGCGGACATGGAGCGCAACCCGCTCTTCTACGACGACACGCTCAACTCGGCGAACTACCACGAGTGGCTGAAGCGCTGGGCGGTGCACTACGTGGTGCTGCCCAAGGGCGAGCCGGACGGCGACGGCGGCAAGCGCGAGCGGGAGCTGCTGCAGCGGGGCCTGCCGTACCTGAAGCAGGTCTGGGGCGACGCCAACTGGCAGCTGTTCCAGGTGCTCGACCCGACGCCGCTGGCCGAGCCCGACGCCGTCGTCCAGCGGGCCGAGCAGGACGAGTGGACCATCGACGTGAAGAAGCCCGGCCGCATCCTGATCCGGATGCCGTACTCGCCGTGGCTGAGCCTCGTCGACGAGGAGGGCAACAAGCTCGAGTCGCCCCAGGAGACGGAGGCCTCCGAGGACGCCCCGGAGGGCACGCCGAAGACGTACGACAACGTCAACGGCTGTCTGACGGAGACCGAGGAGACCGCCGACGGCGATGTCTGGACGACGCTCGTCGCGCCCGAGGCGGGCACGTACCGGCTGTCGGCGCCGTACGGCCTGAAGCGGGGCACGCCGTGCCCGGACGAGCTGAAGTAGCGGACCGGATGGCCGGATCAGGCCATCGGACACTCTCGCTGACGTTCATGTAGGTGAACGCAGGTCAGCAAGTCGAACCTTTTTACTTCCTCTTGACCTTCCGCTTCCTTGTCGTGCCCGCGTCGTCGCACCCACGATGAGCGGGCACTTCGCGGCCTGCCACGCCCTTACCCCGCTCGTGCGAAGTGCCAACCGGTTGAGCGGAGTTCACAAGGCGGACCCCGGAAGGGGGCACATGAACGGTCTCGACTGGTCCGTGCTCATCGGCTACTTCGCCGTCATGGTGGCGATCGGTGTCTGGTCGCACAAACGCGTCGACGACGTCAGCGACTTCTTCACGGCCGGCGGCAAGATGCCGTGGTGGCTGTCCGGCATCTCGCACCACATGTCGGGCTACAGCGCGGTGATGTTCACCGGCTACGCCGGCATCGCCTACACCTACGGCGTCACGTCCTTCGTGACGTGGTCGTTCCCCATCGCGCTCGGCGTCGCCATCGGCTCCAAGCTGTTCGCGCCGCGCATCAACCGGCTGCGCTCACGGCTGCACGTGGCCTCGCCGCTGGAGTACCTGAAGAACCGGTACAACCTGCCCACCCAGCAGGCGCTGGCCTGGTCCGGCATGCTGCTGAAGATCGTGGACGTGGCCGCGAAGTGGGCGGCCATCGCCACGCTCCTGTCGGTCTTCACCGGCATCACGCTCAACCAGGGCATCCTGATCACCGGCGTCATAACGGGGATCTACTGCACGATCGGCGGTCTGTGGGCGGACGCGCTGACGGAGCTGGGGCAGTTCATCATCCAGCTGCTGGCCGGCGTCGCGATGTTCGTGGCCGTCGTCATGAAGCTCGGCGACCACGGCGGCTTCTTCGGCGTCTGGGACGAGCCCGCCCTCCAGGGCCACGGAAAACCGCTGGTCGGCCCGTACGGGACGGTGTTCCTGCTGGCCTTCCTGTTCATCAAGCTCTTCGAGTACAACGGCGGCATGCTCAACCAGGCCCAGCGCTACATGGCCACGGCCAACGCCCGCGAGGCGACGCGGGGGGCGCGGCTGTCGGCGGTGCTGTGGCTGGTCTGGCCGTTGGTGCTGTTCTTCCCGATGTGGATGTCACCGCTGCTGGTGGAGTCGCAGAAGGCGGACGGTTCCGACGCCTACGCCCTGATGACCGAGCAACTGCTGCCGCACGGGCTGCTCGGCCTGGTCATCGTCGGCTTCTTCTCGCACACCATGGCCATGTGCTCCTCGGACGCCAACGCCATCGCGGCCGTGTTCACCCGTGACGTGGCGCCGGTGCTGTCGAAGCGGGCGCGCGGCTGGGGACAGCGGTCCGGGCTGCTGGCGGCCCGGCTGACGACGGTGATCTTCCTCGGTCTTTCGATGGCGGTGGCGACGCAGGTCGACTCGCCGACGTTCAAGGACATCATCACCGTCGTGATCAAGTGGGTCGCCGGGCTGATGGGCCCGATCGCGATCCCGATGATGCTCGGTCTGCTGCGGCCCTTCCGCCGCTCGGGCCCGACGGCGGCGCTCACCAGCTGGGGCCTGGGCCTGGTCGCGTTCTGGCTGGTCAACTACCCGATCAACTGGAGCGTGGACGGCGGGGTCCCCCTGGAGTACCAGGTGTCCATCCCGCTGGCGGTCTCGCTCGTGCTGTACATCCTGGTCGGCTACCTGAAGCCGGAGGACACCCCGGAGCGGCTGGCGATCATCGAGCGCGTCAACACGGACGGGGACGACGACGCCGGCGCGGCGGCCGCGATCCCGACGCCCGCGGACGGGGTGGACGACGCGGTGGGCCGCAGCCGGGTGGGCGACTAGGTGTATTGACCCGTAGCACCGGGGCCCGCGAAGGGAAGGCCGCTCGGCCGGTGACCGCGATCGTGGTCACCGGCCGTCCGGTTCAGCGCAGTTCCTGGATGCGGATCTGGTTGCCGGCCGGGTCCCGGAAGGCGCAGTCCCGGATGCCGTACGGCTGCTCGGTCGGCTCCTGGACGATCTCGGTGTTCCCGGCGCGCACCTTCTCGAAGGTGCCGTCGAGGTCCTCGGTGGCCAGGAGGATCCACCCGTAGGTGCCCTTGGCCATCATCTCGGCGATGGTGCGGCGCTCGCCGTCGGTGATGCCGGGGTCCACGGCGGGCGGCGACAGGAGCAGCGAGACGTCCGGCTGGTCGGCCGGTCCGACCGTGATCCAGCGCATCATGCCGTTCCCGACGTCCTTGCGGACCTCGAAGCCGAGGACGTCCCGGTAGAAGGCCAGCGACGCGTCCGGGTCGTCGTGCGGAAGCACGGTGGTGTGAATGCTGATGTCCATGGCGGCCACGCTAGCCGCGCCCGGCGGGGCGGCGCTTCTCGAAACCTGCTCATTCAGGAAGTTCGCGCGCACCCCTTGCTCAATGGTCAAGAACTGTTGACCATTGCTCGCATGCCTACCGACGACCTCCCCGGGACGTTTCACGTCACCACGGCGGAACAGCTGCGCGCCGTCTCCAATCTCACGCGTCACCGGATCATGGCCGTGCTCCGCTTCGAGCCCGCGACGATCACGCAGATCGCCGAGCGGGTGGGCCTGGCGAAGGGCAGTTCCAGCTACCACGTACGGCTGCTCGAACGAGCCGGCCTGGTGAAGGTGGTCCGGACGCGGAAGGTGCGGGGGGTCACCGAGCGGTACTACGCGCTGGCCGCGCGGTCGATCGTGCTGTCGGATCCGGGCGAGGGAGGGCCGGATGTGCTGATGCGGCATGCGGTGGCGGACCTGGAGGCGTCGCCGGCGGACGGCGAGCGGCACGTGCGGATGGCGCACCTGCGGCTCACCGAGGAGCAGTTCGCGCAGCTGGCGGCGCGGTTGCAGGCTCTGGCGGACGAATACCGGGAGCTGTCCGATCCGTCGCTGCCGGACGCGTCACTCGTCTTCGCGCTGTTCCACCCGGCGCAGCGCGAGCAGGCCGAGGGGGACACCAAGTGACCGCAGGCATACCGAAGTTGCCGACCGGGTTCGGACGGCTGTGGACCGCGCAGACGGTCTCCTCGCTCGGTGACGGGGTGACGCATGCCGCGCTGCCGCTGCTCGCTCTGACGTTGACCCGGGATCCGATGGCGCTCGCCGTCGTGACGGGCGCGGGGACGCTGCCGTGGCTGCTCTTCGGGGTGCTCGGCGGTGCGCTGGTGGACCGCTGGGACCGCCGGCACACGATGTGGGTCGCGGACACGGCACGTGCGGTGCTGCTCGCGATACCCGCCGCGGCGACCGTGTTCGACGTGCTGAGCATTCCGCTGCTCGCGGCCGTCGCCTTCCTGCTCGGCCTCGGCGGACTCTTCTTCGACACGGCCGCCACGGCCTATCTGCCGGATCTGCTGGGCCGCGACCCCGCACTTCTGGAGCGCGCCAACTCCCGCCTGCGCGGCGCCCAGACCGCCATGTCCGGCTTCGCGGGTCCGCCTGCGGGCAGTGCCCTGCTGGCGCTCGGGCGGGCGGCTCCGCTGCTCACCGACGCGGTCTCGTTCCTGCTCTCCGCACTGCTCGTACGAACGCTGCCCGCCGTGCGCCGGCACGTGCCGGAAGACCGTGAGCCGCTGCTGCGGCAGGCGCGTGCCGGGGCCTCGTACGTCTTCCGGGACCGGGTGCTGCTCGGGCTGGCGCTCCGCCCGGCGGTCGGGAACATCGCGTTCCTCGCCGTGGAGACCGTGCTCGCCCTCTTCGCGCACGACCGTCTCGGCATCGACACCTACGGCTTCGGCCTGCTCCTCGCGGCGGAGGCCACCGGCGGTCTGCTCGGCGCCGGCATCGCCTCCCGCCTCGGCCGGCGGCTCGGCACCGGCTCCGCGCTGACCTTCACGGCCACGGTCGAGGGCCTTGCCGTCCTCGGGCTCGCCTCCGTCTCGAACCCCTACGCGGCCGGGGCGGCACTCGCCGTCTGCGGAGCCGGCATGGGCGCCACCATGGTGCTCGCGCCCTCGCTCCGGCAGGCGATCGTCCCCGCCCACCTGATGGGCCGGGTCGCCTCCACCTCCCGCATGCTGGCCATGTGCGCCGCCCCCGTCGGCGCCTTCCTCGGCGGCTGGCTGGCCTCCGCCTACGACATCCGCACCCCGCTCTACGCCGCCGCCCTTCTCCTCCTGACGATGACGGCCGTCACGGCATCCATGACCAGCAACCGCCGGATCGAAGCGGCGCTGCGTGCCGCCGCCCCGGCCGGCGGCCCAGCGCGCCCGGCGGCCGAGGAGCCCGCCCGGGAGAGCGCGCCCGAGTCGTCGTGATGCCCGAGGTGCCGGTCCTTGAGCGGAGAGAGGCAGGGACCGGGCCTAGGCGCGCGGGTACCGCGTCAGCCAGCCGGGGGACGAGCTCGCCGGGCCGTGCAGGGCGGGGCCCTGGGTCATTTCCATGGCGAAGTCGTCGGCCAGCTCCAGGAGGGTGGGCCGGCCCTCCAGTTCGGCCAGCCAGGCCGGGGGCAGGGCGGTCTCGCCGTGCAGGGCGCCGAGCAGGCCGCCGGTCAGGGCGCCGGCCGCCGCTGAGGCGCCGTCGTGGTTCACGGCGAGCCGCAGTCCGTGCCGTACGTCCTCGCCGACGAGGGCGCAGTACACGGCGGCGGCGACCAGGCCTTCCGCCGTGCCCGTGCCCGCGCCGATCAGCTCGGTCACCCGGGCCGGGCTCGGCATCCCCTGCCGTACGGCGCCCAGCGCATGCTGCAGGGCGGTCGTGACGGGTTCGTGCCCGGGCCGGGGCACGAGCAGCGCCAGGGCCCGCTGCACGGCGGCGTCCAGGCTCTCGCCGCGCGCCAGCCCGTGCACGATCACGGCGTACGCGCCCGCCGCCAGGTAGCCGGTGGGGTGGCCGTGGGTCTGCGCCGCGCACTCCACGGCGAGCTGGGCGACCAACTGCGGCTCCCAGCCGACCAGGAGCCCGAACGGCGCCGAGCGGGCGGCGGCCTCGGGGCCGCGCTCGCCGGGGTTCTTGGGCGCCTCGGGGGTGCCCATCGTCTCGTCGCCGAGACCGAGCAGCAGCGCGCGCGGGGCGTCCCGGCGGACGTACAGCCACTCCTCGTGGGCCAGCCAGCCGTCGTCCTTGCGCCGCAGGTCGGGCCCCCAGTCGCGCTGGGTGGCGGCCCAGCGCCGGTAGGCCCGGTGCAGGTCGGTCGGCGGATGCCAGGCGCCGGTGTCGCGTCGCACCTGGGCGCGGATCAGCCCGTCGACCGAGAACAGGGTGAGCTGGGTGAGGTGGGTGACGGCACCGCGCCGGCCGTGGGCGACGGCCAGGTCGGCCAGCCCTTCGGCGCCGTGGGCCTCCCGGATCGCGTCGAGGGCGAGAGAGTCGACGGGCGCGCCGAGGGCGTCCCCGACGGCCACGCCGAGCAGCGTCCCGCGCACCCGGCTGCGGAAGTCCTGCTGCTCGGCACGCCCCCAGACGGCACCGGCTGTCCCGCCCACCTGGACCTCCCCTCGGCACTGTCCACACCACTGTCCGTACGTACGACGTCCAGCACTGTATGCGAACGGGGACGGTCGGTTCAGGGCCGCGACGGGCGGGATCGGTGTGGAAACGCTCACGGGCGGGGGTGGGGGAAGGTACACCCCGTTTCCGCCGCCTGGCCCCATCGAGCGGGCGGCCGGTTCACGAAAGGCTCAAGGCGTTCCGAGAGCAGCCTTGTTGAGAGGAAAACCCGTGTCCGTTCGCCTTCCCGCCTCCGCCTCCGTCCCGTCCAAGCCGAGGAAGCAGCGCGGGCGCGTGCTGTCGGTGGTCGCCGCGCTCGCGGTCCTGGGCGGCGGCCTCGCCCTGACCGGTTCCCTGGCCTACGGCGCCCCGGGCCACCCCGGTCATCGCGACGCCGTGCGCGAGGGTGCGAAGGATCTGGTGCGCGAGGACGGGTTCCCCGCCGCGCTGGTCGCCGACCAGGGACGTGACGGACGCGTCCGCGACTACACGGCGGGCACCGGCGACCTGGAGACCGGCGCCTCCGTACCGGTCAACGGCCAGGTCAGGGCGGGCAGCAACACCAAGGCCCTCACCGCGGCGGTGGTGCTCCAGCTGGTCGGCGAGGGCAAGGTGAAGCTGGACGAGCCGATCGAGACGTACCTGCCGGGTCTGGTGCGCGGCGACGGCATCGACGGCGGCCGGATCACCGTGCGGAACCTGCTCCAGCACACCAGCGGCCTCCCCGACTACGTCCAGGCGCTGGGCCTGGACCCCTTCGAGGTCCGCGACACCTACTACAACCCGCGTGAGCTGGTCGACCTCGCCCTGAGCCAGAAGGCGGCGTTCGAGCCCGGCGCGAAGTGGCAGTACAGCAACACCAACTACGTCCTGGCGGGCCTGCTCGTCGAGAAGGTCACGGGCCGCCCCTTCGGCGAGGAGATCACCGACCGGATCATCCGGCCCCTCGGTCTGAAGGACACCTACTGGCCGGGCGTCGGCGAGCGCGGCATCCGGGGCGCCCACCCCAAGGGCTACGCCGCCCCCACCCCCGGTGCTCCGCTGGAGGACATCACCCGCCTCGACCCGTCCCAGGCCTGGGCCGCCGGGCAGCTCGTCACCACCCCGCGCGACCTCAACCGCTTCTTCTCGGCGCTGCTCGGCGGCAAGGTCCTGGGAGCCGCCGAGCTGAAGGAGATGAAGACCACGGTCCCGGTGACCGAGGGCGCCCCCGCGCCCGGCACCGGCTACGGCCTGGGCCTCTTCCGCACCCCCCTGTCCTGCGGCGTCGAGCTGTGGGGCCACGGCGGCTCCATCCACGGCTACGAGACCTACGGCGGCGCCACCCGGGACGGCCGCGCGGCCACGGTGGCGACGACGGCCCTGTCCAGCTCGGTCGCGGCCGAACCGGCCGACATGATGGCGGCCCACCAGCACGTCTTCGACCTGGTGGACACGGCCGTCTGCAAGTAACGCGGTCACGAACGGCCACGACCCGGTGACAGTTCGGCCCAGACGGTCTTGGCGGGGGCCGGTCCCGCGTCGACGCCCCAACGGTCCGCGTACGCGGCCACGATGCGCAGTCCGCGTCCGCACTCCGCTTCGTCGGCGGCCGGGTCGGGGAGCCGCGGGACCCGGTCGCCCCGGGCGTCCGTGACCTCGACCCGGAGGGTACCCCCGGGGAGCAGGCGCAGGGTCAGCCGGAAGTCCCGTCCCGGCACCCGGCCGTGCAGCACCGCGTTCGCCGCCAGCTCGGCGACCACCTGCGCCGCCTCCCCCGACGGCACGCCCCAGTCGTCGAGTTGGCGTTCCAGACCCTGGACTTGCGCTATGGGATGATCCGGGCGCAGGCACTCACGCCCCGCGAGTCACTGGCCTCCATCGAGAAGGTCATGGGAGAAGAGACATGACCTCCGCCCTGGAGTGGTTCAAGAGCAGCTACAGCAGCAACGACGGCCCTGAGTGCGTCGAGGTCGCCACAGCCCCCGTGGACCCGACCGTCCACGTCCGCGACTCCAAGAACCCCGAGGCCGCTCGCCTCTCCTTCACCGACGCCTCCTGGACCTCGTTCCTGGCGTTCACCGGCAGGCGACCGTAGCGGTTCAGCGGCGGAGCGAGTCCCGCCACGCGTCGGCGAGCGCGTCGAGGTCCCTGCGCCGCTCGTTGCGCAGGTCCCGCGCCTCGCCGGACCGGGGATCCAGGAGGTGGCCGAGCGGCCGGGTCCGCTGCCGGAAGAGCCTCATCGAGCCGATCTCCGTAGATCGGCTCGACGACCGGACGGAGACGTCCCACTCGTCGAAGCCGTTCTCGTCCCCCGCCGAGCCGACGAAGTGCCACGTCCGGTACTCCAGGTTCAGCCGGCGCGGGTCGTCCGGCAGTTCGTCGGCGGAACGCTTCGGGGAGATCACGTTCCGGACCCTACCCACTCGCCGCGCTACCGGCTTCGGGATAGTGCTGCCATGACCAACATCCCCCGCAGCACCCTTTTACTCGCCTCCACCGTGCTCACCGCGGTCCTCGCCCTCTACATCGCCCTCGTCGCCCTCGGGAACATCACCGACTTCGACAACAACCAGCAGTATGTGCGTCACGTCCTCGCGATGGACACGACATTCAAGGACGACGACCTGATGTGGCGGGCGATCACGAGCAAGGGGCTCCAGGACACCGCCTACGTGGCGATCATCGCGTGGGAGACCGCGGCCGCGCTGGTGCTGATCTGGGCGACCTGGCTCTGGATACGCCGGCAGCACGCTCCCGCGCGGCGCTTCACCACCTACGGCACGCTCATGCTGATGCTGCTCTTCGGCGCCGGTTTCCTCGCGATCGGCGGGGAGTGGTTCGCGATGTGGCAGTCGGAGGACTGGAACGGGCTGGACGCGGCGACGCGGGTGCTGCTGTTCAGCGGCGTCGTGCTGATCGTGGCGCACCTGCCGTCCGGCGAGGCGGAGGCCACGAAACGACAGTGACCTACGAGACCACGGTGACCGTCGTGCCGGACGTGCCGAAGTCCCAGAGCGCGTCGCCGTCCGCCTTGGGCAGCCGTATGCCGCCCGTCTTGATTCCGTCGACGGGCGGCGGCGGCGAGGAGCCGTCCACGGCGTTGGAGAAGGCGACCCAGACGCCGTCCTCCTGGGTGAAGTACATGATCTGCTCGACCCGGACCCCGTCGGAGCCCGTCGTCGGGTCCTGGCGGCGGGTGCCGACGCTGTACTTGCCGGGGTCGGGGTCGACCGTGCCCGGCCACACCTTGAAGGAGCGCCGGGTGGCGTCGCTGGCGTCGACCAGCCACACCCGGTCCTTGCCGACCGAGTAGACCACGCGCCGACCGGTGCCGGAGCCCTCCGGCACCGGGGCCGGCGCGGTCTCCTTCGGCGTGGGGTGCGCGTCCGCGGACGCCGACGGTTTCGGCTTCGTCGCCACGGCGGTGGGGTGGGGCCCCTGGTCCGCCTGCACGGCCAGCACGGTCACCGCCGCGATCGCGCCCACGGTCAGACCGGAGACCCACGCCCATGAGGGAAGTAGGGCAGGCACGGGCACGCATCTCCTCAGCTACGAGAACCCCGACACTCCGGGGGCCCGATCATCGTACTGCGCGCCCGCCGCACTCCCGAAGCGCGAGCCCTCTAGTCCAGGACCGGCAGCAGCTCCGGCAGGTGCCCGTCCGAGTCCCGCGCCGCCCGCTGCCGCTCCTCGGGGACCGGGCCGTAGAGCGTGGTGCGGGGCTTGGCCGGGCGGCCCGCCGCGTCCGCGACCGCGATCAGGTCCTTGACCGACTTGTACGAGCCGTAGGACGAGCCCGCCATGCGGGAGATCGTCTCCTCCATGAGGGTGCCGCCCAGGTCGTTGGCGCCGGAGCGGAGCATCTCCGCCGCACCCTCCGTGCCCAGTTTCACCCAGCTTGTCTGGATGTTGGGGATGTGCGGATGCAGGAGGAGGCGGGCCATCGCGGTCACCGCGCGGTTGTCCCGGAGGGTGGGCCCGGGCCGTGCGATGCCCGCCAGGTACACCGGCGCGTTGGTGTGGATGAAGGGGAGCGTCACGAACTCGGTGAAGCCGCCGGTGCGCCGCTGGATCCCGGCGAGCGTGCGCAGGTGGCCCAGCCAGTGGCGGGGCTGGTCGACGTGGCCGTACATCATCGTGGACGAGGAGCGGATGCCCAGTTCGTGGGCGGTCTCGATCACCTCGATCCAGGTGGCCGCCGGCAGCTTGCCCTTGGTGAGGATCCAGCGGACCTCGTCGTCGAGGATCTCGGCCGCCGTGCCCGGGACCGAGTCGAGCCCCGCCTCCTTCGCCGCGGTCAGCCACTCGCGGATCGACAGCCCCGTGCGGGTCGCGCCGTTGACGACCTCCATCGGCGAGAAGGCGTGCACGTGCATGCCGGGGACGCGCTCCTTCACCGCCCGCGCGATGTCGAAGTACGCGGTGCCGGGCAGGTCGGGGTGGATGCCGCCCTGCATGCAGACCTCCACCGCGCCCACCTCCCACGCCTGCTGGGCGCGGTCGGCGACCTGGTCCAGGGAGAGCGTGTAGGCGTCGGCGTCCGTGCGGCGCTGGGCGAAGGCGCAGAAACGGCAGCCGGTGTAGCAGACGTTGGTGAAGTTGATGTTGCGGGTGACGATGTACGTCACGTCGTCGCCGACCACCGACCTGCGCACGTCGTCGGCGATGCCGCACAGGGCGTCCAGCGCGGGGCCGTCGGCGTGCAGCAGGGCGAGCGCCTCGGCGTCCGTCAGCTGCGTGGGGTCGTCGGCCGCCGTGGCCAGCGCGGCCCGCACGTCGGTGTCGATGCGCTCGGGGGTCATGCCGGGGGCGGCGGCCTCGCGCAGGGCGCCCCAGTCGCCGTACACCTCGTCGAAGTCGTCGCGGCGGTCCGAGGTGCGGCCCTCGGTGTCGATGGTGGCGTGCAGGTCGGTGCGGCCGGTGGCGGTGAACGCCTCGTCCGGCTCCTGCCAGGCGTGCCCCTCGGCCACCGCGTCCGGGCGGGCCAGGCCGGTCTCCGGGTCGGCGAGCGCCGCCACGTGCGGGTGCAGGCGGGGGTCGAGCCAGGGCTCGCCGCGCTGCACGAACTCCGGGTACACGCAGAGCCGTTCGCGCAGTTCGAAGCCGGCCGTCCGGGACTTCGCGGCGAGTTCGTCGATCCGCGGCCAGGGGCGCTCGGGGTTGACGTGGTCGATGGTGAGCGGGGAGACGCCGCCCCAGTCGTCGATGCCCGCGCCGATGAGGCGCTCGTACTCCGCGTCCACCAGGTTCGGCGGGGCCTGGAGGCAGGCGGAGGGGCCCATGATGTGCCGGGCGACGGCGACCGTGGCGACCAGTTCGTCCAGTTCGGCGTCCGGCATGCCGCGCATCGCCGTGTCGGGCTTGGCGCGGAAGTTCTGGATGATCAGTTCCTGGATGCCGTGGTAGGCGCGGGAGACGCGGCGCAGCGCGAAGAGCGACTCGGCCCGCTCCTCGTACGTCTCGCCGATGCCGATGAGCAGACCCGAGGTGAAGGGGACGGACGAGCGCCCGGCGTCCTCCAGGACGCGCAGGCGTACGGCGGGCTCCTTGTCGGGCGAGCCGTGGTGCGGGCCGCCGGGCTCGGACCACAGGCGGGTCGCGGTGGTCTCCAGCATCATGCCCATGGAGGGTGCGACGGGCTTGAGCCGCTGGAAGTCCGTCCAGGACATCACGCCGGGGTTGAGGTGCGGGAGGAGGCCCGTCTCCTCCAGGATGCGGATCGAGATCGCGCGGACGTAGGCGATCGTGTCGTCGTAGCCGTGCGCGTCCAGCCACTGTCTGGCCTCCGGCCAGCGCTCCTCGGGCTTGTCGCCGAGGGTGATGAGGGCTTCCTTGCAGCCGAGGGCGGCGCCCTTGCGCGCGACGTCGAGCACCTCGTCCGGGGACATGAACATCCCGTGGCCCGCCCGGCGCAGCTTGCCGGGCACGGTGACGAAGGTGCAGTAGTGGCACTTGTCCCGGCACAGCCGGGTCAGCGGGACGAAGACGCTCTTCGAGTACGTGATGACACCGGGCCGCCCGGCCGCCTCCAGGCCCGCGTCCCGGACCCGGGCGGCGGACGCGGTGAGGGCGTCGAGGTGCGCGCCGCGCGCCTGGAGCAGCACGGCGGCCTCGGCCGCGTCGAGGGCGACGCCGTCCCGGGCGCGTTTGAGGGCGCGACGCATGGAGTTCTCGGTGGGGCCTGCGGGGTCGGCGGGTCCGGTTCCGGAGGTCGCGGAAGTCGTCATCCTTCGAGCATACGAGCGGCGTGATCAGCACGGCCGTCCCCGTCCCGGTGACCCACCGCACGGTTTCCGGTCCTCCATCCGCCTCCCCCCTTCCCTTGCCCCGCAGTTCACGGCTCAATACGAGGGTTGCACGCACCAACCCCTGCACCACCCATGCCATGTCATCGACGACACCTGGGGAGCAGCAGCATGTGCGAGGACGACCACGAGCACGACCACGAGCACGACCGGACCGGGATCGGCAGACGCGCGGTGTTCGTGACGGGAGCCGCCGCCGCGCTTACGTTGGCGACCGTGAGCTTCGCTTCAGCGGCGGGCGGTACCGGCCCGCGGACCAGGACCGTGCGCGGCACCCTGCCGCCCGGCTCCCCCGACTTCGTGTACGTCCCGGTCGAAGTCCCCCGGGGCGTGCGCGAGATCCACGTCGCCTACACCTACGACCGTCCCACCGTCCCGGCCGGCACCCAGGGCAACGCGCTCGACATCGGCCTCTTCGACGAGCGCGGCACCGACCTGGGCGGCCGGGGCTTCCGCGGCTGGTCGGGCGGGGCGCGCACCGAGTTCTTCGTCCGCGCGGACGCCGCCACCCCGGGCTACCTCCCGGGGCCGGTGCGCGCGGGCACCTGGCACATCGCGCTCGGCCCGTACACGGTGGCCCCGCAGGGCCTGGCGTACGAGATCACGATCACGCTGACGTACGGCGAGCAGGGCGAGACCCCGCGGCCCGTGTACCCGCCCGAGCGGGCCGGGGGGCGGGGCCGGGCCTGGTACCGGGGCGACTGCCACCTGCACTCCGAGTACTCCGACGGCCGCTACACCCTCGCCGAGATCGCGGAGCTGGCGCGGGCGGCGGGCCTGGACTTCATCAACTCCTCCGAGCACAACACGCACTCCGCGCACGCGCACTGGGCCGGCCTGGCCGGGGACGACCTGCTGATCCTGCTCGGCGAGGAGGTGACGACCCGCAACGGCCACGTCGTCGCGCTCGGCACCGATCCCGGCACCTTCGTCGACTGGCGCTACCGGGCCCGCGACAACCGCTTCGGCCGGTTCGCCCGGCAGATCCGGCGCGCCGGCGGCCTGGTCGTGCCGGCCCACCCGCACGCCACCTGCATCGGCTGCAACTGGAAGTTCGGCTTCGGGGAGGCGGACGCGGTCGAGGTGTGGAACGGCGCCGACACGCCCGACGACGAGGTGGCGCTGGCCGACTGGGACGGCATGCTGGTCGCCTCGGTGCGCGGCGGGCGGCGGGACTGGATCCCGGCGATGGGCAGCAGCGACTCCCACCGCTCCCCCGACGTGATCGGGCGCCCGCAGACCGTCGTCCTCGCCGACGACCTGACCCGCGAGGCGATCCAGGAGGGCATCCGGGCGGGACGGTCGTACGTGGCCGAGTCGTCGAAGGTGTCCCTGTCCCTCACCGCGTCGGGCGGCCGGGGCGAGCACGCCGGGATCGGCGAGCGGCTGCGGGTGGCGGACGACACCCCGGTCACCGTCCGCCTGGAGGTGACGGGCGCCCCGCGCTGCACGGTGCGGCTCGTCACGGACCAGGGCGTGCTGTTCACCGGCGATCCGCTGCCGGTGTCCGGCGCGGGTGTCGTTCAGTGGCGTACGACCGCCTCGTACGCGGCCTACGTACGGGCGGAGGTGCGGCACGAGGCGGCGGCGGGTCCGCTGCCGGGGGCGCTGGCGGCGTTCACCAATCCCGTGTTCCTGGGCGGTTAGGCTCCAGGAGCCACCGGGCTCCCGGGACCGACCGCGGAGCCCCCGAGCGAGACGGAGCGCGGAGCAACGATGCCGAAACCGCCGAACCCCGAGCGGAAGTACCGGACCGTCACGGCCTTCCAGCGCCGGCTGAACGCCGTCGCGCGCCGGCTGCCCGGCCAGACCCTGCTGGAGACCACCGGCCGCGTCTCGGGCCGCCCCCGCCGCACACCGGTGGGCGGCCGCCGGGAGGGCGATTCCTTCTGGCTGGTCTCGGAGTTCGGCGAGCGCTCGCAGTACATCCGCAACATCCGGGCCGACCCGCGGGTGCGGGTGCGCGTCCGGGGCCGCTGGTACGCGGGGACGGCCCACCTCCTTCCCGACGACGACCCGCTCGCCCGCCTGCGCCGCCTCCCTCGCTTCAACAGCATGGCGGTGCGGGCGATGGGCGTCGGGACGGCGCATCTGACGGTACGGGTGGAGCTGGAGGGGCAGGGGTAGGGAAGCTGATGAAGAACCTGTGATCGGCGTCTCCCACGGCTGACGTGGTCGGCATGAACAAGGCAAACTGACGTGGTTGCTCAGGATGTCTAGGGGGACGGCATGGACGGTGGACCGCGGGTTCCGGAGCAGCGGCGTCCCGGATTCCCGGCGGAAGAGGAGGAATCGGGCGCGCTGCGCTTCGGTGTGCTCGGGCCGGTGCGCGCCTGGCGGGACGGGGAGACGCTGGCCACCGGCTCCCCGCAGCAGCGCGCGCTGCTGGCCGCCCTGTTGCTGCGCGAGGGCCGTACGGCCACGGCGGGCGAGCTGATCGACGCCCTGTGGGGCGAGGAGCCGCCGTCGCAGGCGCTGGCGGCGGTGCGGACGTACGCGTCCCGGCTGCGGAAGGTCCTCGACCCCGGGGTGCTGGTCAGCGAGTCGGGCGGGTACGCCGTGCGGGGCCTGGCCGAGGGGGCGCTGGACCTGGCGCGGGCCCAGGACCTGGCCGCGGCGGCCGAGAAGGCCAGGAGCGCCGGGGACCTGTGCCACGCCCGTGACCTGCTGCGCCGGGCGCTGGCCCTGTGGGACGGCGAGGTGCTGGCCGGCGTGCCGGGGCCGTACGCTCAGACGCAGCGCGTCCGCCTCGGCGAATGGCGGCTCCAACTCCTCGAAGCACGCCTCGACATGGACCTCGACCAGGGCTGTCACGCCGAGGCGGTCTCGGAACTGACGGCGCTGACCGCCGCGCACCCGCTGCGCGAACGCCTGCGCGAGCTGCTGATGCTGGCCCTGTACCGCAGCGGCCGCCAGGCGGAGGCGCTCGCCGTCTACGCGGACACGCGCCGCCTGCTCGCCGACGAGCTGGGCGTCGACCCGCGCCCCGGCCTCCAGGAACTCCAGCAGCGCATCCTCCGGGCCGACCCGGTCCTGGCCGAGCCCTCGGCGGCCACCAAGGAGACCGCGACGGCCACGGTGCGCCCGGCGCAACTCCCCGCGACGGTGCCCGACTTCACCGGCCGCGCGGCTTTCGTCCGGGAGCTGAGCGACGTACTGTCCGCCGCGTCCGGGGAGTCGGCGTCGGGCCGTGTGATGGCGGTCTCGGCGCTGGCCGGCATCGGCGGCGTCGGCAAGACGACCCTCGCGGTGCACGTCGCCCACCAGGCGCGGGCCGCGTTCCCGGACGGGCAGCTGTACGTCGACCTCCAGGGCGCGGGCGCGCGGTCCGCGGAGCCGGAGACGGTGCTCGGCTCCTTCCTGCGGGCCCTGGGCACGGCCGACTCGGCCATCCCGGACTCCCTGGAGGAGCGCGCCGCCCTCTACCGCTCCGTCCTGGACGGCCGCCGTGTCCTGGTCCTGCTGGACAACGCCCGCGACGCCGCCCAGGTGCGGCCCCTGCTGCCCGGCACGGACGGCTGCGCGGCGCTGGTGACGGCACGGGTGCGGATGGTGGACCTCGCCGGGGCGCACCTCGTCGACCTGGACGTGATGTCGCCCGAGGAGGCGCTGGCCCTCTTCACGAGGATCGTGGGCGAGGAGCGGGTCGCCTCGGAGCGGCAGGCGGCGCTCGACGTGGTCGGCGCGTGCGGTTTCCTGCCGCTGGCCATCCGCATCGCCGCGTCCCGGCTGGCCGCCCGCCGCACCTGGACGGTGTCGGTGCTGGCCGCGAAGCTGGCGGACGAACGACGCCGGCTGGACGAGCTGCAGGCCGGCGACCAGGCGGTCGAGGCCACCTTCGAACTGGGCTACGGCCAGCTGGAACCGGCCCAGGCCCGCGCCTTCCGCCTGCTGGGCCTGGCCGACGGCCCGGACATCTCCCTCGCGGCGGCGGCGGCCGTGCTGGACCTCCCGGCGGGGGACACGGAGGACCTCCTGGAGTCCCTGGTCGACACCTCGCTGCTCGAATCGGCGGCCCCGGGCCGCTACCGCTTCCACGACCTGGTCCGCCTCTACGCGCGCGCGTGCGCGGAACGGACGGAACGGGACGGGAACTCGCCGAGCGAGCGGGGGGCGGCGCTGTCACGGCTGCTGGACTTCTACCTGGCGACGGCGGCGGGGGTGTACGCGATCGAGCGGCCGGGGGACCGGTTGGTGGACGGCCTGGAGCCGACGGAGTACCCGGGGCTGACGTTCACCGAGGGATCGGCGGCGCTGGACTGGTTGTACACCGAGGCGGCGCCGCTGCTGTCGTGCGTGCGGCAGGCGGCCGCGTCGTCCCGGCTGCGGCGCGCCGTCGACCTCCTGTGGGCCGCCAAGGACCTCACCGAGTCCGGTGCCAACTCCCACCAGTACGAGACGACCGCCAGGGGGATGTGCGAGGCCACGCGCGCCGCCGGCGACACCCTGGCCGAGGGCCGGGCACGAACGGTGCTCACCGACGTCCTGTTGGTCAGCGGCCGCATCCCCCAGGCGGAGGAGGAGTCGCGGCTGGCCATGCGGCTCGCGGAGTCGGTCGACGACGCCGTCGCGGTGAGCTGGGTCGCCAACAGCCTCGGACTCATCTGCTTGCACCAGGGGCGGCACAACGACAGCAAGCCGTTCTTCGAGCGGGCCATCGCCGGATTCCGCGCCCTGGGCAACCGTCCCCCGGAGGCCACGGCCCTGTGCAACCTCTCGCGGGCCCACCTGGGGGCCGACGACGTCGCGCAGGCCGTCGACTTCGCGAGGCGGGGGCTGGACGCGCACGCCGAGTTCGGCAGGACCGTGCGGCTCGCCAACAGCCACTACGCGCTGGGCATCGCCCTCAACCGGGCCGATCGGCACACGGAGGCCCTCGGACACTTCTCCGAGGCCCTGACGATCTTCACCGCGCACCGGCAGCGGCTGTGGGAGGGCACGACGAACTACCGCATCGCCGAGGTCCACCTCGCGGCCCAGCGTCCCGCGCAGGCGGCCCAGCACGCCGAACAGGCCCTCGCGCTCGGCTGCATCGGCGGGGACCGCATGCAGGGCAACGTCCTGACCCTGTTGGGCCGCGCCCTGGCCGGTCTGGAGCAGACGGACCGGGCCAAGGCCTGCTGGAGCAAGGCCCTGCGGCTGTACGAGCAGGAGGGCGCCGAGGAGGCGAGCGAGGCGAGGGCCCTGCTCAGGCCCGCTTCGGCCGCCTGAGCCGCCTGCGTACGACGGGCGTTCAGCATACGTTTATCGCCCCCCGGCATTGTCGTACCCGTCACACCGTCGCGTCGGGGGGCAGACGGTCTGACACGGAGCGCGACCAGTTATGGTGCGGCTCCGAACGCCCGTCCGGCGGCCCACGGGGGAGCCCCCGGGCGGGCGTTCGCCACATGTCGTTACAGCGGAGGGACCAAGCCCATGAGCGAGAACCAGAAGGACACGAAGGCCACGGCCACGGGCGAGGCGGCCACCGAAGAGAACATCACCACACTCGAGAACCCCATGCCCGCGCCGCCGAAGGACGGGGCCGTCACCACGCTGGAGAACCCCATGCCCAGCGGACCGGCCAAGCCCGACGTCAGGACGATGGAGAACCCCATGCCGGCCCCGCCCGCCCTGGACCTGGACGGCGACGGCAAGTAGACCCTTTTCCCACACGGGGATCGGCCGCGGCGGCGCGGAGGGGAGCCGCCGCGGCCGACGTGTGCGCGGGGGGGGATCTGGAGACCGGCTCCCTCAGGTTGAGGACGGCGGCCTCCGCCTCGCCGCTGCCGCCGTTGCCCGGCCCGTCGCTTCCGTGGCCGTGGCGGCCGTGTACCTGAGTGCCCGCCCCCGGGTCGTCATGAAGATCACGCCAGTGTGCGGATGGCATGGATACGTCATCGGCCGGGCACGGGGCCTCACGTCGTACGGGCCGTCCCGGTGCCCTTCTCCGCGTCCAGGGCGTACACGCAGCGGTCCTTGCTGCAGGCGTACACGATGCCGTCGCGGACGACCGGGGAGCCGGTGATCTCGCCGCCGGTGGCGAGCTTCCAGCGCAGGCGGCCGTCGTCGGCCTTCAGCGTGTAGAGCAGGTGGTCGGACGAGCCGAAGTGGATGCGGCCCTCGGCGACCGCGGGCGCGCCCACGATGTCGCCGCCCGCCTGGAAGCGCCACTTGGGCGTGCCGGTGACCGCGTCCAGCGTGTAGAGGCCCTTGCCGCTGCCCACGTGGACGTGTCCGGCGGAGACCAGCACCGGGTCGGTCGAGGAGCGGGCCTCGGTGGCGATGCGCCAGCGGTCGCGGCCGTCGGTGGCGTCGAGGGCGTAGACGGTGCCGAGGTAGTCGGCGAGGTAGACGCCGCCGCCGGTGACGGCCGGGCCCGGCACGAAGGTGGGCGGGGCGAGGAAGACCGCGGGGGCCTCGAAGTGCCAGCGGACGTGGCCGGAGGCGACCTCCAGGGCGAGCACCCGGGTGCCGGCCGCGACGTACACGTAGCCGTCGGGCGCCTGGGTGAGGCGGACCGGGACGCCGCCGCAGGAGGCCGCGTCGCCGATCGGGTACGACCATCTCTCGTCGCCGGTACGGGCGTCCAGGGCGCGCAGGCGGGCGTCCTGCCAGACGTAGGCCGTGCCGTCGTGCAGCGCGGCGCCCGCCTCGGGGGACTCGAAGTCGGTCTGCGCGCCGGTGACCTCCCACAGCTTCTGCCCGGCCGACGCCTCCCAGGCCTGGACACCGCCGCCGCGGGTGGCGGTGAGGACGGTGCCGCGGTCGGCCTGGAGCGAGTACACCCAGGCGTCGGTCTGCACGCGCCAGAGGTCGGCGCCCTCACGGGCGTCCAGGGCGAAGAGGGTGGGTCCGTCGGAGGCGTGGATACGGCCGTCCGCGACCGCCATCGACCAGGCGACGTCCCGGGTCTTGAAGCGGCGGCGTCCGGTGGCCACGTCCAGGGCATGCACCTCGAAAGAGGTGACGTAGACCAGGTCCTCGGCGACGCGCGGCGTGCCCCAGACGTCGTTGGACATGCGGAACCGCCAGGGGCGCCACCCGGCCGGCGAGGCCTCCGGGGAGGGCGCCGCCACGGACGACGGGGCCGGTACGGCGGGGTCGGCGCCGTTGACGCCGGGGCGCGGGCGGGACCAGGACGCGGCGAGGGCGGACTCCGGCGGGGGCGCGGCGACGGCGGCGGCGCGCATGTCGGCGACGCGCGGGCCGGGCCCGATGGGCACCGCCGCGCCGGGCAGCCGGACCGGCCCGCCGTCCGGGGCGCCGACCGGGGCGGGCACCGCCGGAGCGGGCACCGCCGGGACGTGCGCGGGCGGCGCCGGTACGACGGGGTCGTGTGCGGGCGGGGGCGGCAGCGGGGGCGCGGGGACGGGGGCGCGGGCGCCGGACGGGCCGTGGCCGCGGCCGCCGGCCGTGGTGGCGGGCTTGACCGCGGGGCGGCCGTTGCGGCGCCCCTCGATCAGGCCCACGGCCCGCTCCGGCAGCCACGCCGACGCCGTACCGCTGTCGTCGGAGCCGGAGCCGAAGAGGTGCGGGGCGAGCTGGGCCTGGAGGTCGGCGGGGTTGGGGCGGCCGGTGGCCTCCATCTGCATGCAGGACTCGATGAGCGGGCGCAGCTCGTCGGGCAGGCCCTCCAGGTCGGGGCCCTCGCGCAGCAGCATGAAGACCGTCTCGACCGGGTTGGCGCCGTGGAAGGGCGGGTGCCCGGTGGCGGCGAACACCAGCATCGAGCCGAGCGAGAACACGTCGCTGGCGCCGGTGACGCTGCGGGAGTCCTTCGCCTGCTCCGGGGACATGTAGGCGGGAGTGCCGACGGCCACGTTCGTCATGGTCAGACGGGTGTTCGAGACGCCGGACGCGATACCGAAGTCGATCACGCGGGGGCCGTCCTCGACGACGAGGACGTTGGAGGGCTTCAGGTCGCGGTGGACCAGGCCCGCGCCGTGGATCGACTGGAGGGCCTCCGCGACGCCGGCCGCCAGCCAGCGCACCGCCTGGGCCGGCATCGGCCCGCACTCGTTCACTATCTCCTCGAGGGAGGGGGCGGGCACGTAGGCCGTGGCCAGCCACGGCACGGCGGCGCGCGGGTCGGCGTCGACCACGGCCGCCGTGTAGAAGCCCGAGACCGCGCGGGCCGCCTCCACCTCGCGGGTGAAGCGGACGCGGAACAGCTGGTCCTCCGCCAGTTCCGTGCGCACCGTCTTGATCGCCACGCGCCGCCCGGACGCCGAGCGCGCGAGATAGACCAGCCCCATGCCGCCGGCGCCGAGCCGTCCCAGCACCTCGAACGGCCCGATCCGCCGCGGATCGTGCTGCGTCAGCTGATCCACCACTTGCCTGCCACCTCCCCGTACGGGCCGCGCCACCCACATATGTACGCGACCGAAGTGCAGCGTCTCACCACCGCACCTCCGTGGCGCCACGCACCCCGATTCTTCCTGTCCGAGGCGCTGGTGGCGAACCTGGCGACAATCGGGGTGTCTTGCCTGATTCCGGGCAAAGAACCCTCGTGCGAGCGTTCCCGGCCCCCCGTTCGGCGCCGTGCCGCCGGGTCAGCGCCGCAGCAGCGCGAACGACGCCCCCTGGTCGTCCGAGACCACGGCCACCCGCCCGTACGACGTCCCGAAGGGCGGCACCCGCACCCGCCCGCCGAGCCGGGCCACCGCCGCGAGCCCGGCGTCCACGTCCTCGACCAGGAAGTGGACGAGGAAGTGCGGCGGCATCTCGGCGGGGAAGACGTCCGAGACCTGGGCGCGGCCGAGGTCGGGGGACGCGTCCGGTCCGAAGAGCGCCTCGTGGAACAGGTCGCCGTAGAAGTCGTTGGCGGCCTCCGTGTCCCGGGTGTACAGCTCGGCCCAGGCGAACGTGCCGGGCTCGCGCCGGCGCCCGAAGCCGGTACGGCGGCCCGGCTGCCAGAGCCCGAAGACCGCGCCGTCGGGGTCGGCGGCGAGGGCGGCGGTGCCCAGGTCGCCGAGCGGGTGGGGCGGGGTGACGACCTGGCCGCCGCCCGCCCTGATCCGCGCGGTGAGGGCGGCGGCGTCCGGGGTGTGGAAGTACACGGACCACACGGTGGGCATCCGGCCGTCCGTCTTGCGGACCAGCGCGGCGACCGGCTCCCCGTCCAGGCACGCCCGTACGGACTCCCCCGCCGCCCGGTAGGGGCTCTCCTCGGGCTCCCCCTCTTCCTCCCGGAAGGTCCAGCCGAACAGCTCGCCGTAGAAACGCCTGCCCGCCTCCACGTCGGAGAGCTGGGCGTCCACCCAGCAGGGGACGCCCTCCCGCCTCTTCTCGAATGCCCCGTTTTCGGCCATGCCGTCAAAGTAACCGCGTCACCCGCACCGCGCAGACCAGGCACACCAGTCACTTTCCCGTCCCGCACCCCATTTGCAGTCGGCCGAATCGCGCTCGGATCACCCGTCGGTAAGCTGACGGCATGACAGGACAAGTGCGTACCGTCGACGGCCGCGTGGCCGGTCGGCGTGGGCAGGCGACCAGGCAGAAACTGCTCGACTGCCTCAGCGAAATGCTCAGCTCCTCCCCCTATCGCGATGTCAAAGTCATCGATGTCGCCCGCAAGGCGGGCACGTCGCCCGCGACCTTCTACCAGTACTTCCCGGACGTCGAGGGCGCCGTACTGGAGATCGCCGAGCGCATGGCCGCCGAGAGTTCCTCGCTGGCCGAGCTGACGGCGGGCCGCTCGTGGGTCGGCAAGGCCGGCTGGCAGACGGCACAGGAACTCGTCGACGGATTCCTGGAGTTCTGGCGGAAGAACGACGCCATTCTGCGTGTCGTGGATCTCGGTGCGGCGGAGGGCGACAAGCGATTCGCCAAAATCCGTATGAAGATCCTCAACTCGGTGAATTCACCCCTCACGGATTCCGTCGCGGATCTCCAGGCAAAGGGCAAGGTCGACAAGGACGTGAACCCCGCGGCGATCGCCGGGTCACTGGTCGTCATGCTCGCGGCCGCCGCCTCGCATCAGAAGGGCTTCTCCTCATGGGGCGTGAAACAGGCTGAACTCAAGCCACATCTCGCCCTGTTGACGTATCTCGGCATCACCGGAAAGAAGCCCGTCAAGTAGTACGCCGCGCGGCAGCCTGTCATCTCCGCCGCGCCGCGCCGCCGCCCGTCGCATCTCCGCACCTCCACACCTCCACACCTCCACACCTCCACACCTCCAGCCTTTCGCCCCCGTCGGCCGACCGCTCGAACTCGGCGACCGTGCCCCGGCCCCGCGGCCGCACCGGCACGACGTCCAGCGCCTCGAAGTTCAGCACCGTGACGGCCCCACCGGGGAACAGCCGCCCACCCGGCCGACGTTGTGTCCGGCATCCGTACCCGCACGCATCCGTATCCGTATCCGCTGGAGGAGATTGCCGTGGCCCTGACCCGCGAAGAGCGTGAGACGTTCCTGGCCGAGCCGCACATCGCCGCGCTGGCGGTCGACGCGGGCGCGGGCCGCGCCCCGCTGGCCGTGCCGATCTGGTACCAGTACGCGCCCGGCGGCGAGGTGTGGATCATGACGGGCCTCGACAGCCGCAAGAACCGGCTGATCAGCAAGGCGGGCCGGTTCTCGCTGATGGTCGACCGGCTGGAGCCCACCATCCGCTACGTGTCGGTGGAGGGGCCGGTCGTCGAGACCGTCAGCGCGACCGAGGAGCACCTGCGGGAGATCTCCGCGCGCTACCTCCCGGCGGAGAAGGTCGACGGCTACGTCACCTTCGCCTCGGCCAACCACGGTGAGCAGGTCGTCGTCCGGATGCGTCCCGAGCGCTGGGTCTCCTCCGACCTCGGCTCCGTGTGAGACCCCGGCGGACCCGATCAGGCATGGAAACCGATCTGCACGAGCTGCTGAGGTCGCTGCGGGTGTGGGACCCCGCGGTCACCGAACTGCCGCCCCTCGACCCGGCCGGCGCGCCCGGCGACCCGCTGGAGCTGTTCACCCGCTGGTTCGCCGAGGCGGTCGCGGCCGGCGAACGCGAGCCGCACACGGTGTCGCTGGCGACGGCGGACGCCGAGGGCCTGCCGGACGCGCGCATCGTGATGCTGCACGGCGCGGACGCGGACGGCTGGGCCTTCGCCACCCACGCCGACAGCCGCAAGGGCCGCCATCTCGCCGCCCGCCCGTACGCCGCGCTCGTCTTCTACTGGCCGGTGCTGGGCCGCCAGGTGCGGCTGCGCGGGCCGGTCGCCGTCGCCCCGGCCGATCAGGCGCGGGCCGATCTGCACGCGCGCTCGACCGGCGCCCTGGCCGCCGCGCTCACCGGGCGGCAGAGCACCGAGCTGGACTCGCCGGAGGAGCTGGCCCGTGCCTCGCAGGCGGCCTGGGAGCGGGCCGAGCGGGAGCCGGACGCCCCGGTCGCGTCCTGGACGCTGTACCGGCTGCGCCCCGCCGAGGTGGAGTTCTTCCAGGGCGAGGCCCGCCGGCGCCACGTCCGGCTGACCTACCGGCGGACGGAGGAGGGCTGGGACCGGCGGCTGCTGTGGCCGTGAACCGTGCTCACCGCGCGCCGGGCGGCGTCGGCTCCTCGTCCGTCGCCAGCCGGGCGTGCAGGTGCACGTCCCGGAACGCGTCGTGCCGGCCGGCCTCGAACATCGCCTCGCGCAGGGTCCCCTCGGCGACGTAGCCACTCCGTTCGGCGACCCGGCAGGAGGCGTCGTGGCCGACGGCGTGGCCCAGTTCGAGGCGGTGCAGGCCGAGTTCGGCGTAGGCCCAGCGGGAGGCGAGGAGCAGGGCGCGGGTGGCGGCGCCCCGGCCCCGGGCCTCGGGGAGCACCCAGTAGCCGACCCGGGCCACCTTCATCTGCCGGCTGATCTCGTTGAGCCCGATGTGCCCCAGCGTCGTACCGCTCTCCTCGTCCGTGATCCGGAACGACGCCGACCTGCCGTCCGCCGCGTCCCGCGCCCGCCCGCGCAGCGACTCGCGGGCCCCGGCGAGGTCGGTCCACAGCTTGAGCGGGGTGTTCCAGCGCTGGAACTCGGGGTCCAGGCAGCCCCGCAGCCACGTATGGGCGTCGTCGTCCGAGCCGGCGTCCCAGGCACGCAGGCGCAGGCCGTGTCCGCGCGGTTCGGCGCGGGAGAGGGAGGGGTCGAGGGTGTACATCGGTGTGTGGGCCATCCGCCCATTCAAGCCGACCCGTCCCGGTCGTGACCGATCCGCAACCGATTCCGGTCTTGACCGAGACCCATCAAGCGTGGGCGCGATTACGCTCGCCGCATGGCCGACTCCACAGCGTCCGCAGAACCGCAGCGGCCCGCCCACCCCGCGGGCCGACCCGTGTACGTCATAGGCGCCGGTCCCGGCGGTCTCGCCGTCGCCCACGCGCTGCGCGCCCGCGGATTGCGGGCCGTCGTCCTGGAGCGGGCCGACCACGTCGGCTCCTCCTGGCGGCGCCACTACGACCGGCTGCGGCTGCACACCACCCGCCGCCTGTCGGCGCTGCCCGGCCTGCCGATCCCGCGCCGCTTCGGACGGTGGGTGGCCCGGGACGACGTGGTGCGGTACCTGGAGAAGTACGCCGAGTACCACCAGCTGGAGATCGTCACCGGCGTCGAGGTCTTCCGCGTCGAGCGCGCGCCCGACGGGACCGGCTGGCTGCTGCACGCCGCCGGGGGCCGGGAGCTGACCGGCGCCGCGGTGGTGGTCGCCACCGGCTACAACCACACCCCGCGCGTCCCGGACTGGCCCGGCCGGGACACGTACACCGGCGAGTTCCGGCACGCCGCCGACTACCGCGCCCCGGCCCCGTACGCCGGCCGGGACGTCCTGGTGGTCGGGGTGGGCAACACCGGCGCCGAGATCGCCGTGGACCTGGTGGAGGGCGGGGCCGCCCGGGTCCGGCTCGCGGTGCGCACGACGCCGCACATCGTCCGGCGCTCGACCGCCGGGTGGGCCGCCCAGTACACCGGTGTGCTGTGCAGGCGGCTGCCGGTCGCCCTGGTGGACCGGCTGGCCCGGCCGCTCGCCCGGATCAGCGTGCCGGACCTGTCGGCGCAGGGGCTGCCGCGTCCCGGCACCGGGCTCTACAGCCGGGTGACCGAGGGTGCGATCCCGGTGCAGGACGTGGGCCTGATCGACGCGGTGCGCTCCGGCCGGGTGGAGGTCGTCGCCGCGATGGACGGCTTCGAGGACGGCAAGGTACTGCTGGCCGACGGGACCCGCATCGCCCCGGACGCGGTGATCGCGGCCACGGGGTACCGGCGGGGCCTGGAGGGGCTGGTCGGGCACCTCGGCGTCCTCGACGGCACCGGGCGCCCGGTCGCCCACGGCGGCCGCACCCCGGCCGCCGCACCCGGCCTGTACTTCACCGGCTTCACCAACCCCCTCAGCGGCATGCTCCGCGAGCTGGCGATCGACGCGGAGCGAATCGCCGGGGCGGTCGCGAAGAGGGGGGCGGGCGGGGTGTCGCGGCTGCCGGGTTAGGGCCTGTCCGGCGGATCATGCCGCAGACGCGGGGTCCGGCACGCCCAGCTGCGGCGTCGTCGTCGGTCGCCGACTCCCCCACGCTCGACTGCGCTCGCGCGGGGGACCCCCATCGCGTCGACTCCTTCCTCCGCCTTGCGGCCGCACGCACCGGACCCCGCTCACCGGCGCTGATGAAGTGCCGTGTCTGCCCTGCCACCTGATCCGCCGGACAGGCCCTGGTTCCGGGTGAGGATCAGCAGGTCACCGGCTTCCGGGTCGCCGAACAGCGCGAACAGCTCGGGCGATCGCTCGCTCCCGCTGACCGTCCAGAACGTCTCCTCGCCGCAGTCGTCGTCGAGGCGCACCACGACGCCCTCGCGGCCGCCGTTCGTGCCGCGGGTCCAGGTGCCCGTGCCGCTGCACGTGGTGGAGTCCCCGTCCGCTTCGAAGCCGGCCCGGGCCGGGACCCGGGTGAGCCCGGCCCGACCGCCCGGGGCCAGCCGCAGTTCGGCCCCGTGGTCTCCGCGCCACTCCCCGGCGAGCTGCCCGTCGGAGAGGGCGGGCGGCTCGTACTCGTCGGCCAGGGCCGCCACGGCCAGTCCGCCGACGACGGAGAGGACGAAGCAGGCACCGGCCGCGCGCGACCAGACGCTCCACCCGCCCCATGCTCGCCGGCGCAAGGGGGCGAGGAACAGCACGGGCAGGATCCCGGCACCCGCGAACCAGGGGAGCGTGTCCCTCGGCGACCAGCCCCACACCATGTGCCCCAGCACGGCCCAACCCGCGCCGACCAGCACGGAAGCCACCACATGCCGGGCCCACTGGGGCCCGCTCCGGCGCGGGAGAAGGCGGGACAGAGTCGCGGCGGGCATGATCTGCGCACTGGAGTGCACGACCCCGAGAAGCGGCAGGATCAGCGGGAGGCAGAGGACACCGAAAGCGCCCCCGCCGCGGCCGTAGTCGTCCTGCCCCGCCCCCACGAAGAGCCACCACGCCAGCCACACCAGCGGCAGCTGCGTCGCGCACAGTGCCGCCGCCACGTTCCACTCGTCGTTCGACCACGGCAGGGCTCTGTCCTTGGCCGCCCCCGGCTCTGTCTCCCACCCCATGCCGGGAGCCTACGACTTGCTCATGACACCGCGGCCACCGGAACCGGCCGCCGCCGGATCACCAGCGCCATCAGCGCCGCCGCCGCGCACAGGGCGCCGGAGGCGATCCACACCACGTCGTAGGAGCCGAAGCGGTCGCGGGCCACGCCGCCGAGGAAGGCGACGAGGGCGGCGCCCACCTGGTGGGAGGCCAGCACCCAGCCGAAGACGATCGCGCTGTCCTCGCCGTAGTGCTCGCGGCACAGGGCGAGGGTGGGCGGGACGGTGGCGACCCAGTCGAGGCCGTAGAAGACGATGAAGAAGATCATCGGCGGGTGGACGCTCGGCGCGAGCAGCATGGGGAGGAAGAGGAGGGAGACGCCGCGCAGGGCGTAATAGACGGCGAGCAGGCGGCGCGGTTCGAAGCGGTCGGTGAACCAGCCGGAGGCGATCGTGCCGACCACGTCGAACACGCCGATGACGGCGAGCAGCGAGGCGGCGGCGGTGATCGGCATGCCGTGGTCGTGGGCGGCGGGCACGAAGTGGGTCTGGATCAGGCCGTTGGTGGAGGCGCCGCAGATCGCGAAGGTGCCGGCCAGGAGCCAGAACGGGCCGGTGCGCACGGCGGAGGACAGGACCGTCAGGGCGCGGCGGGCGGCGCCGGGCACGGGGGCGGGCTTGGGCACGAACTCCTGGGCGCCGTACGGCTTCTGGCCGACGTCGGCCGGGTGGTCGTGCAGGAGGAGCCAGACGAAGGGGACGACGGCCAGGGCGGCGAGGGCGACGGTGACGGCCGCCGGGCGCCAGTCGTACGTCTCGACGATCCAGGACAGCAGCGGCAGGAAGATCAGCTGGCCGGAGGCGGAGGCGGCGGTGAGGACGCCGGTGACCAGGCCGCGCCGTTCGGTGAACCAGCGGTTGGTGACGGTGGCGGCGAAGGCCAGGGCCATCGAGCCGGAGCCGAGGCCGACCAGCAGGCCCCAGCACAGGATGAGCTGCCAGGCGGAGTTCATCCACACGGTCAGGCCCGAGCCGAGCGCGATCACCATCAGGGCGACGGCGACCACCCGCCGGATACCGAAGCGGTCCATCAGCGCGGCGGCGAACGGCGCGGTCAGCCCGTACAGCGCGAGGTTGACCGAGACGGCGGCCCCGATCGTGCCGCGCGACCAGCCGAACTCCTGGTGGAGCGGGTCGATGAGGATGCCGGGCAGGGAGCGGAAGGCGGCGGCCCCGATGATCGTCACGAAGGTGACGGCGGCGACCCACCAGGCGCGGTGGGCCCGGGTGCGGCGGCCCGGTCGGGTGGGCTCCGGCTGTGCCTCGGAAGCGGCTGCGGCGGCGTCGGTTGTCTGGGTCACGTCATTGAGTCTCCGCAGCGGGCCCCACCCGGGCGAGTGGCCCGAAGGACACCATTCGCTAGGATCGGGCCATAGGATCGGGTCATGGCCCCTGATACCCGCAGCACCCGCAGCACCCCCGTCGCCCCCGGCGCCCCCGGCGCCCCCGACCGTCCGCACCGTGTCGTCGTGCTCGCGCTCGACGGCCTGCTCCCCTTCGAGCTGGGCATCGCGTCGCGCATCTTCGGTCTCGCCCGGGACGAGCACAGGCGCCCGCTGTACGAGGTCGTCACCTGCTCGGTCCGGCCGCCGGGCCCGGTCGCCACGGACGCCGACTTCGAGATCCTGGTCGGGAACGGCCCCGAGGCGCTGGCCACCGCCGACACGGTCGTCGTCCCCGCCTCCTACGAACTGGGCCCGGTCTACGACGAGGGCATGCTGTCCGGGGAGCTGAGCGCCGCGCTGGCCCACGTGCGGCCCGGCACCCGGCTCGTCGCGATCTGCACGGGCGGGTTCGTGCTGGCCGCGGCGGGGTATCTGGACGGCCGCCCGGCGACCACGCACTGGGCCTCGGCCGAGCACTTCCAGCGGCTGTTCCCGAAGGTGCGGGTGGACGCCGACGTGCTGTTCGTCGACGACGGCGACGTGCTCACCTCGGCCGGGGTCGCGGCCGGGATCGACCTGTGCGTGCACATCGTGCGCCGGGACCACGGCACCGCCGTCGCCAACGACGTGGCCCGCCGCACCGTCGTACCGCCGCACCGGGACGGCGGGCAGGCCCAGTACATCGAGCGTCCGGTGCCCGATCCGCAGCAGTCGTCCACGACGGCGGCCCGCGCGTGGGCGCTCGGCCGCCTGCACGAGCCGCTCCAGCTGCGGGACATGGCCGCCCAGGAGTCGATGTCGGTACGCACCTTCACCCGCCGCTTCCGCGAGGAGGTCGGGGTCAGTCCGGGCCAGTGGCTCACCCGGCAGCGCGTCGAACGGGCCCGGCACCTGCTGGAGTCCACCGCGCTCTCGGTCGACCAGGTCGCCCAGGACGCGGGTTTCGGCACGGCCCAGTCGATGCGGCAGCATCTGCAGGCGGCGCTCGGGGTCACGCCGACCGGGTACCGGCGGACCTTCCGCGCGGAGTTGTCCACAGCCTGTGGACAATGAGCGCGACCCGCCCCGGGCCCGTCCCGGGCTCGTCGGCGGCGGCGCGGCGTTGTCCGCCCCGAGCACGGCATCGCGCGCCGCCGCCCGACTCCGGCGCTCCCGCCCGGCTCCCGTCGCCCCCGAGGGAACCGCCGCCGACACGACCCACGCTCGTCGAGGGCCCCGTCACCGGGCCCTCGTCGTCCCCTCGCGGCGAATCGTCGCTACAAGCGTGAGGAAACGGTCACGATCCGTCAAC
Organism: Streptomyces sp. NPDC059906; assembly: GCF_042730645.1. NCBI lineage: Bacteria > Bacillati > Actinomycetota > Actinomycetes > Kitasatosporales > Streptomycetaceae > Streptomyces > Streptomyces sp. NPDC059906. The sequence goes on along the minus strand of NZ_JBHWKU010000001.1, from coordinate 52,376 downwards.
CGGCAGGGGAGCCTTCCGCACGTGCGTCCCGCTTCGCCGGGACGCGCACGGAAGCACACCCCGGCGCACGGCCGTCACACCGCTTCGTACGGCCGCACACCGCTTCGTACGGCCATCACACCGCTTCGTACGCGAATCCCTCGTACGCCACCGCGCCGCCGCCGCTCCCGCAGACGGGCGGGGCCTCCTCGCCCGCGGCGTGCCGGTCCAGTTCGCACCAGATGCGCTTGCCGGTGCCCTCGCGACTCCAGCCCCAGCGGTCGGCGAGGCCGTCGACGAGGGCGAGGCCCCGGCCGCCCGTCGACTCGCCGCCCGCGCAACGGGGCACGGGGGCCCGGTCGCTGGCGTCGTCCACCTCTAGGCGGACGGTCGCTTCCTGAGTCTCCTCGGTCACCGCGCCCGGCAGCACCAGCCGCAGCACCGCCGAACGCCCGGTGTGCACCACGGCGTTGGTGACGAGCTCGGAGACGAGCAGGACCAGCGTCTCGGCGAGTGGTTCGTCGGCCCGTATCCCCGATCCGGCGAGCCTGGAACGCGCCCAACGCCGGGCCCGCCCCACTTCCGAGGGGTCTGGACGGACCTCCAGCTGCACTTGAAGCACCTGCACCGCTCACACCATCCGAACCGGCGGACACAAAGGCTCGCGCCTCATGAGGGCCACGATCGTAGCCATTTCCAGCATGGCCAGAACAACGGCCGGGGCAGGGTTCACGGAACGTGAATCCCTTGTGGGACAGCATGGTTGACGGACAGTCACGTCAACAAGCGCTTCGGGCATATTCCAGCGCGAAGGAGTACGCGTGCGGCATACTGTGCGACGCGCATTCCGGGGAGTCGAACAGGCGGCGGCCGACGGCCGTTCCGCCCTGCGGTGCAAGGCGCACACCGCCGGTTCCGGAGCCGCCCCAGGGGCAACTCCGGCACGGCTGGCGCTCGGGACCACTCGCATCCCACACAAGGTACCGGAGCGTGGCACCGACTCCGGGCCGTAACGGGCGACTCGGCGGACACAAGCCGGTATCAACGCTCCGTGATGCCGTACCGCCACGATCCGCGACACCCCGGCGGGCGCCGCTCAGGCAGGCGCAACTGGGGCAGGCGCTACTCGGGCACCGTGAAGTAGCGGGCGAAGGCCGGGACGATCTCCGGCTCCCCCACCTTGCCGTCGCCGTCCGTGTCGAGCGCGGCGGCGATCTGCCGGGCGAGGTCCTCGGGCACGCCGAACGCGGTCAGCGCCCGCGCGGTGTCCGCGACGGTGACCGCCCCGTCGCCGTCGGTGTCGGCGACGCCGAGGGCGGCGTGCAGGAAGGGGCGGGCGATCTCGGCGAACCGGTCGGGCTTGTCCCGCAGCCGCTTGACCGCTCCGGTGACGAACTCCGCACGGGTGATGCGCTGGTCGCCGTCCCGGTCGGCGATGCCGGCCAGGCCCTGCCAGAGCGCCTCGGCACCGCCGTACAGGGCCTGGCCCTTGTCCGAGCGGGCGGCGACGCCGAACTCGGCGAGCAGCGCCTTGGCCGCCCCGCTGAAGTCGGAACGGTCGATGTGGCCGTTGCCGTCCTGGTCGAAGGTGGTGAACCGCGCGGCGATCCTGCGCTCGTACTCGCTGTTGACCATGGCTCTCTCCGGCCGCCTCACGTCGGTGTTCGGGGTACGTCTCGCCCGGAGCGTACGTCGCCGAAAGCGGCCGCGGGCCGGACTTGCCGCGATGTGCCGCGGCCTACGCGGAAAGGGGCCTCGGCTCGTCCCCGGTCGCCGAGGCGAGGTCGGGGTGGCAGTCGAAGAGCCGGCGCACTCCCAGCGCGCCGAGGACGCGGTTGACGTGGGAGCCGTCGACGGCGCCCTGGGCGGGCAGTATCAGGCGCAGCCTGCCCTGGCAGGAGCGGATGAGCCGCCGGGACGCGATGAGGACGCCGACCCCGCTGGAATCGCAGAACAGGACGTCGGAGAGGTCCAGGACGAGGCTGTGCCGCCCCTCCGCCACCTCGTCGTGCACGCGCTGCCGCAGCACCGGTGACGTCACCAGGTCCAGTTCGCCCGACACCTGGAGCACGGCCCACTGGCCCCGCTCGCCGCCGGTCACGTTGAACGTCACCACCATGCCCTTCCTTCGTCGGAACGTCTGGAACCTGCGGAATTCACCCGAAACGGAAGCCATGCCTACGCTTCTTGGCGGCGCGCCTGCCCACCCGCCGTTCCCGCAAACGCCGCGACGGAAACGGGGACCGGTCAGAAGTGGCTCGTTTCAGACGGTTTCGATCCTGTTCGATCGTATTCGGTCGCACGATAGAGGGTAGTGGAGGCGCATATCACCTCCGGGCGGTCGGGGGCGCGCATTGGAACAAAGGGGCGTGCGCTGTCGGACGTGCCGACTACATTCGGGGAGGGGATGGCCGCAGGCTGGGACCGAGGAGGGGGTGGAGGGACCACATGGCGAAGAGGGACGTGCCGCTGCGCTGGGACCGCAAGATGCAGCAGCGGCTCGCGCGCGGGGAGGCCGCCGCCCTGGGCGAGCTGTACGACCGGTTCGCCTCGCTGGTGCACGGCCTGGCGCACCGCGTGCTCGACGACGAGCGGGCCGCCGACCACATCACGCGCGACGTCTTCGCGCACGTCTGGGAGCATCCCGACGCCTACGACCCCCGGCAGGGCCCGCTGCGCACCTGGGTCGCCACCCTCACCCACCGTTTCGCCGTCCAGCGGCTGCGCGCCACCGAGACCGCGGCCCTCGTGCGGGGCGGTGCCGGCACCGCGGAGGAGCTGGAGACCAAGGTGCGGCACGCCTCGGTCGCCGCCCGGGCCGACTACATCGTCCAGTCCATGCCGGCCCCGCTGCGCGCCGCGCTGGAGCTGGCCTATTTCCAGCGCCGCGACTACCGCCAGACCGCCGCCGACCTCGGTGTCACGGAGGACGAGGCCCGCCGCCGCCTCCGCCTGGGCCTCCAGCTCCTGTCCACCGCCCGCGACGCCGGCACCGCCCAGCACCCGCCGGGGGCTCCGCCCGGGTACGGGGGTGCGGCATGAAGGCGTACGACGAGAACGGCGAGAACGACCAGAACGGCCAGAACGGCGGGAGCGGCCAGAACGGCGGGAGCGACGACAGGGGCACCGGCACCGGGGCGCGCATACCGCTGCCCCGCGCCTCCGTCGAGGACGGCGGGCGGGCGCTGCCCGAGGCGGCGCCGGTCGCGCTGGAGCACCAGGTGCTGACGTCGCTGCTCGGCGCGTGGGCGCTGGCCGCCTGCTCGGCACCGGAGGCGGCGGCCGTCGAGGAGCACCTCGGGGAGTGCGACAGCTGCGCCGACGAGGCGCTGCGCCTGCGCGAGGCCGTCACACTGCTCCAGCGGCCGGAGAGCCTCGACCTGGACCCCGCTCTGCGCACCCGGGTCCTGGAGGGCTGCCTGGAGCGGCGTCCGCCGCGTATCCCGGTGCCCGAGTGGGCCGCCTCCTACGACGCCGAGACCGCGCGCCTCGACGCGCTGCTCCAGGACTTCGGGGACGCCGAGTGGCACGCCCCGGTCCGGCTGCGCTGGTTCGAGGACGACGGCGCCGCGAGCCGCCGTACGACCGTCGCCGGGGTCATCGCGCACCTGCTGACGGTGGACGGCACGGTCGCCGTCCACCTGGGCCTCGACGACCCGCTGGGTGACATCACCGCGCCCAGCCGCGCGCCGGCCGCCCGCACGGAGGCGTACTGGCGGGCCTCGCACTACCCGCCCACCCGCGCGGTGCGGGCGCCGTGGCGCGAGCAGAGCCACGGCATCGTCCGGACGGTGGCGTTCACCGGCGACGCGGGCGGCATGCCGGTCTCGTACGGCGACTTCGAGCTGCCGTTGCGGGACGCGATGCTGGACCGGGCGTTCGAGTGCTGGGTGCACGCGGAGGACATCGCCGAGGCGGTGGACTATCCCTACGAGCCGCCGTCCGCGCGCCATCTCAACGGCATGATCGACCTCGCCGCCCGGATGCTGCCGGGCGTCCTCGCGGCCCGCCGCCGGGCCGGTCTGGCCACGCCCGGCGGCGGTCCGCACCTGGTCGCCGCGGGTGGGCCGGGGCGCAGCCTGCGGCTGGAGATCGAGGGCTCGGGCGGCGGCGAGTGGCTCATCCCGCTGGATTCCCCCGGCGCGGTGGGCTCCACCGACCACGAGGTGGCGCATGTCGCCCTGGACGGCGTGGAGTTCTGCCGGCTGGCGGCGGGCCACGTGCCTCCGGCGGAGGCGGCGGCGGGTCAGGTCGGGGACCGGGCGGCGATCAGGGACGTCCTGTTCGCGGCGGCCGGTCTGAGCCGGCTGTAGCGTCGCCCTCCCGGGGTGCGGCGGGCGCCGTGTGGAGGACCTCGCGGGCCTGGTCCGCGGCCCGGACGATGCTCTCGGAGATGAAGTCGAGGAAGCGGGCGACGCTCTCCAGGCGCTCGGCCGCCGGGGTGCCGGAGCCCAGCACGCCGACGCCCTGGCGTGCGGTCTCGGCCACCAGAAGGGTCCCGCGGGCGCTGGCGACCATGGACTGGTACCAGACGTCGTCGTCGATGACGTAGCGCTCGCGGCGCGACCCGTCGCGTTCCCGGCGGACCAGACCCTGCTCGTCGAGGAACGCGACCGCCTTGGAGACGGACGCCGGGCTGACCTGGAGGTGCCGGACGAGTTCGGACGCGGTGAGGCTGCCGGTGTCGCTGACGAAGAGGCACGCCATCACCCGGGCCATCATCTTCGGCGTGCCCTGCTGTATGAAGACGGTGGTCAGCGCCTCCTCGTACTCGCGCACGGCCTCGGCGTCCCGCCCGTGGGCCGGCGGGAGCGCCTGCGGCCCCCGGGGAGCCGCCTGCCTGCGCCGGTGGGCGCGGCGCTCGGTGGCCCGGTGGGCGAGGTCGGCGCGGTACGCGGCGGGACCGCCGTTGCGCATCACCTCCCGCGTGATCGTCGAGGTGGGGCGGTCGAGGCGCCGGGCGATCTCCGCGTAGGCGAGGCCGTCGGCCAGCCCCAGCGCGATCTGCTGACGTTCCTGCTGAGTGAGCCTGCCGCCCGGCATCGTGATCTCCTTCGCGTCCCCTGATGCTCCCGACTATAGCGTTCACTTCCATTTCATTGCAACGACCGATGATCTGACGTTGCGTTGCCTTTCAATCCGTTGCAACGAAATAGCGTCTCTGAGCTGTGCAATTAGCATCCCAACGCAACAAGTCTCTTGAGGCATCCTCGAACGCAACGTAGCGTTTCTCATGTCAGAAAGAACGACGGGCAACGAAAACGGGAGACCACCATGCAGACCTTCGACACCCCCGCCCCGATCTCCGCTCTCCTCGACGTCCCGGCGGGCCGCATCCGGTTCATCGCCGCCGACCGGACCGACACCACGGTCGAGGTCCTGCCCGCGGACGCGTCGAAGGGGCGTGACGTGAAGGTGGCCGAGCAGACCAGGGTCGGGTTCGGCGACGGCGTCCTGCGGATCGAGACCCCGGTGAAGAACCAGTTCATGGGTGCCACCGGCGCCGTCGAGGTGACGGTCCGGCTGCCCGCCGGCTCCCGCGTCGAGGCCAAGGCGGCAGCCGCCGAGTTCCGGGGCGTCGGACGGCTCGGCGACGTCGGCTTCGAGGGCGCGCACGGCCCGGTCAAGCTCGACGAGGCCGCGAGCGTCCGCCTCGCCACCGCCGCCGGTGACATCTCGGTCGGCCGTCTGGACGGCGACGCCGACATCCGCACCGAGAAGGGCGACATCCGGATCGCCGAGGCCGTGCGCGGCGAGGTCGTGCTGCGCACCGGGGCCGGCGACCTCTCGGTGGGCGCCGCCGCCGGGGTCTCCGCCTCCCTGGACGCCGGCACCTCCTACGGCCGCGTCCACAACGCGCTCAGGAACACCGACGGCACCCCCGGACTGACCATCCGCGCGACCACCGCCCACGGCGACATCACCGCCCGCAGCCTCTGAGGAGCAGCAGTCATGACCAGCCCGGCCATCACCGCGAACGGACTGCGCAAGTCCTACGGCGACAAGACCGTCCTCGACGGCATCGACCTGGCCGTCCCGGAAGGAACGGTCTTCTCCCTGCTCGGCCCGAACGGCGCCGGCAAGACCACCACCGTCAAGATCCTCTCCACCCTCGTCACCCCCGACGCCGGCGACATCCGGGTCGGCGGCCACGATCTCGCCACCGCCCCGCAGGCCGTGCGCGGCGCGATCGGGGTCACCGGCCAGTTCTCCGCCGTGGACGGCCTGATCACCGGCGAGGAGAACATGCTCCTCATGGCGGACCTGCACCACCTCCCCCGCCACGAGGGCCGACGGGTCGCCGCCGAACTGCTGGAGCGCTTCGACCTCACGGAGGCCGCCGGCAAGCCGGCCTCCACCTACTCCGGCGGTATGAAACGCCGTCTCGACATCGCGATGACCCTGGTCGGCAGCCCGCGGATCATCTTCCTCGACGAGCCCACCACCGGCCTCGACCCCCGCTCCCGCCACACCATGTGGCAGATCATCCGCGCCCTCGTCACCGGCGGCGTCACCGTCTTCCTCACCACCCAGTACCTGGAGGAGGCCGACGAACTCGCCGACCGCATCGCCGTACTCCACGACGGCAGGATCGCCGCCGAAGGCACCGCCGAGGAACTCAAACGGCTCGTCCCCGGCGGACACGTCCGGCTCCGCTTCACCGACCCCAACGCCTACCGCCACGCCGCCACCGCCCTGCCCCACAGCACCGGCGACGACGACTCCCTCACCCTCCAGATCCCCAGCGACGGCAGCCAGCGCGACCTGCGCACCGTCCTCGACCGCCTGGACGGCGCCGGCATCGAGGCCGACGAACTCACCGTCCACACCCCCGACCTCGACGACGTCTTCTTCGCCCTCACCGCCACCACCGCCACCGTCCCCGCCCAGACCGACCCGCTGAAGGAGACCGTCCGATGAGCACCCTCTCCCTCGCCGTGCGCGACTCGACCACGATGCTGCGCCGCAACCTCCTGCACGCCCGGCGCTACCCCTCCCTCACCCTCAACCTCCTGCTCACGCCGGTCATGCTGCTGCTCCTCTTCGTCTACGTCTTCGGCGACGCGATGAGCGCCGGCATCGGCGGCGGCGACCGCTCCGACTACGTCTCCTACCTCCTGCCGGGCCTGCTCCTGATGACCATCGGGTCCACCACGATCGGCACCGCGGTCTCCGTCTCCAACGACATGACCGAGGGCATCATCGCCCGCTTCCGGACCATGGCCATCCACCGCGGCTCCGTACTCGTCGGGCACGTCGTCGGCAGCGTGGTGCAGTCGATCCTGAGCGTGGTCCTCGTCGGTGCCGTCGGGGTGGCCATCGGCTTCCGTTCCTCGGACGCCACCGCCCTGGAGTGGCTGGCGGCCCTCGGGCTGCTCCTGCTCTTCACGCTGGCGCTGACCTGGATCGCGGTCGGCATGGGTCTGATCAGCCCGAACGCCGAGGCCGCCAGCAACAACGCGCTGCCGCTGATCTTCCTCCCGCTGATCTCCAGCGCCTTCGTGCCCATCGACTCGATGCCGGGCTGGTTCCAGCCGATCGCCGAGTACCAGCCGTTCACCCCCGCCATCGAGACCCTGCGCGGCCTGCTCCTCGGCACCGAGATCGGCCACAACGGCTGGCTCGCCCTCGGCTGGTGCCTCGCCCTCACCGTGCTCGGCTACGTCTGGGCGACCTCGAAGTTCAACAGCGACCCGAAGTGACCGAAGTAACCGAGGTGACCGTCGATCGCCCGGGGCCGGTGGGACGGGCCCTAGGCGAAGACGACCGTCCGGCGGCCGTTGAGCAGGATCCTGCGCTCCGCGTGCCACTTCACGGCCCGCGCCAGCGCCTGGCACTCCACGTCACGCCCGATCGCCACCAGCTGGTCGGGCGTGACGTCGTGGCCGACCCGCTCGACCTCCTGCTCGATGATCGGCCCCTCGTCGAGGTCGGCCGTCACGTAGTGCGCGGTCGCGCCGATCAGCTTCACTCCCCGCGCATGCGCCTGGTGGTAGGGCTTCGCGCCCTTGAAGCTCGGCAGGAAGGAGTGGTGGATGTTGATGATCCGGCCGCTGAGCGCCTTGCACAGGTCGTCCGAGAGGACCTGCATGTAGCGGGCCAGCACGACGAGTTCGACGTTCTCCTCGCGCACGATCTCCAGGACCCGGGCCTCGGCCTCCGGCTTGGTGTCCTTCGTCACGGGGATGTGGTGGAAGGGGATGTCGTAGGACCCCACCAGCTCCGCGAAGTCGGTGTGGTTGGACACCACCGCCGCGATCTCCACGGGCAGCGCGCCGATCCGGGCGCGGAAGAGCAGGTCGTTCAGGCAGTGACCGAACCTGCTCACCATGAGCACGATGCGCGTCTTCGCGTCGGCCCGGTTGATCTGCCAGTCCATGTGGAAGGCGTCGCCGATCGCGGTGAAGCTGGCGCGCAGCTTGTCCACGGTCACCGGCTCCCCGGCCGAGAAGTGGACCCGCATGAAGAACAGACCCGTGTCGTGGTCCCCGAACTGCTGGCTGTCCTCGATGTTGCAGCCGGTCATGAACAGGTAGCTCGACACGGCGTGCACGATGCCCTGCTTGTCGGGGCAGGACAGGGTGAGGACGTACTGGCCGGCCGGGGCGTCGACCGGGGGGACGGCGGCGGAGGACTGCGCGTTCATGCAGCACAGGGTCCCATATCCGGCCCCCCGGACCGCGTGCCGTCCCGTCAGGCGGACCGGGTCAGGCGGACCGGGTGAGGATCTGCAGCACCTCGAGCGTGCGCGGCTGCGCCTCCGGGTCCTCGCCGTCGCTGGTGGCCAGCCGTACGTGCGCGTCGCGCGCCGCCCGCACCGCCTCCGGCCAGTCCGCGTGCTCCAGGTACGCGGTCACCGGGGCGTCCGGCCCGACCTGGTGCATGATCCGCAGGACGCGCAGCACGGCGGTGTCGACCAGCGCCGCCTCCTGCGAGTCGCGGAAGACCGTGCCCACGTACTTCTCGGCCGACCAGTGGTCCAGCCAGGTGTCCTCGACCAGGCGGTACACGGCGTCGGTGACGTCCCCGTAGCCCTCGACGCCGGCCAGCCAGACGTCCTGCTGGAAGGCGGGGGCGGAGAGCATGTGCAGCGCGGAGCGCACCTGACTGCGCCAGCGCCACCACGGCATGTCGTTGAGTGGCATGCCGCCCATGGTGGTGGAGCGACGGCCGCGACGGGAAGAGTTCTCCGAACCTTGCACGGTCATCGATCCTACGTTCCTCTTCCCCGCGCCCCGTCGGCCCCCGCAATTCACCTCCGCGTCACCACACGTTGACCGCGGGTCACACCCCGGTTGGCCGGGTGACGGAATCGTGCGGGGACATGACCGGCAGGCGACCCATCCGCAGCACTCCCCCCGGCGGCCCCCGCGGCCGCTCCCGGGCCACCCGCACCGGCGCCCTGTCCGCGGGCGCGCTGGTGGCGTGCGCGTCACTCGCCGTCGGCTGCGGGGTCGTCCCCGGTGCCACGGGGGGCTCCGGGGACGACCCGATCACCGTCATGACCTGGGCGCCGCAGGACACCGGCGCGACCAACAAGCCGGGCATGCCCGCGCTCGCCCGGGCCTACGCCCGCTCGATCAACGCCCAGGGCGGCCTCGGCGGCCGCAAGCTCAACGTCCTGACCTGCAACGACCACAACGACAGCGTGGCCGCCGCGAAGTGCGCCCGCCGTGCCGTCAAGGAGAACGCGGTCGCCGTGGTCGGCTCCTACAGCCAGTACGCCGACTCGTTCTTCCCTGTCCTGGAGGGCGCCCGCATCCCGTACATCGGCGGGTACGGCCTCACCAACACGGAGTTCACCAGCCCGCTGTCGTACCCCGTCAACGGGGGCCAGCCGGCGCTGCTCGCGGGGCTCGGCAGCGCGCTCGCCGACTCCTGCGGGCCGGTGACGCTGGTCCGCCCCGACACCATCGCGGGCGACCAGTTGCCCCCGCTGCTGGACTCGGGGCTGGCCTCGGGCGGGCACGAGCGGTCCCACGACCAGCGGGCGGCCGAGGACGCCACCGCGTACGACGACCAGGCCCGGCGGGCGCTGGCGCGAGGCGGGGGCGACTCCGCGGAGCCGGGGTGCGTGGTGCCCGTCCTCGGGGACCGCACCGGCACCTTCATGGACTCCTTCCGGCGGGCCCGCGAGGACCGTCCCGACGTCCGGACGGCGACCGTGCTCGGCAGCGTGGACCAGACGGCCATCAACGCGAGCGGCGGCGCGTCCGGGCCCTACGAAGGGGCGTACGTCACCGGCTGGTACCCCGCGGTGAGCGACCCGGCCTGGGACGGTCTGAAGCGGCTGATCAAGGAGCAGGCGTTCGGGGACAACGACGTCGACGCGGCCGACGCCGGGGTGCAGACGACCTGGATCGCGTACACCGTGCTCAAGCAGGTCGTCGAGTCGCTCGGCGACGGCGAGGTGAGCGCCGACACCGTCCGGCGGGCCCTCGACGACGGCCCGGAGATCGGCACGGGCGGGCTCACGCCCGGCCTCCGGTGGACGTTCGCCGGCAAGCTGGCCTCGGTCGGCTTCCCCCGCCTGGTCAACGCCGACGTCACCCTCCAGGTCGTACGGGAGGGCCGTCTGGTCTCGGCCCGCGACGGCGCCGTGGACACCACCCGCACCCTGCAGAACGCGGACGTGGCCTGAGGGAGGACGCGGGGGCCAGGGGGCCCGGGGGCCGTCCGGCGGGGACGGGCGCCCGGGCGGGCCGGCTCACAGCTGGGTGGGCTGCCGTTCGGTCAGGCCGTACTTCTTGGCGATGGCGTTCCAGAGCGTCGCGGCCTTGGCCTTCTCCTTGGTGGCCGTGCCGCTCGCCCGGGTGGCCGCCGTGGGCTGGGTGGCGGCCTTGCCCTTCTTGCAGCCCTTCTTGCCGGCCGTCCGGTCGGCCCAGGCCGCGTAGTGGTTGTCGGCCGACGCGGAGGCCTGCCACGCCTTGGTGAGCGCGGTGGTCAGCTCGGTGTGCCGGGGCAGCTTGTCCACCGACAGCTTGGACAGGCTGTCGACCAGCCCGCTGCGCTGCTTGGCCGCCTCGCGCAGGTCCTTGGCCGCCTGCGGAAGCTTGTCGCAGGTCTTCACGTCGCCCACGGCGTTGATCACCGTGGTGCGTCCGGTGCCGCTCTCGGCGAGCAGCTTGTCCAGCTCGACGGCCTGCTGCCGGACCGGATCGACCGTCGGGGAGGCCTCGGCGGACGCGGATGCGGAGGCGGGGGCCGTGGCGGACACCGTCTGGTTGCCGCCCTTGTCCTCGTCCTCTCCCCCGCCGGCCATCATCGCTCCGGCGCCGACCCCGACGACGGCGATGCCCACGCCGACGGCCGCGAGGATCGGCAGGCGCGAGCCGGTGCGCCCGCCGCGGCCGCCCCGGCCGCCGCCGCCATCGTCGGCGCCGCGCCGCCTGCCACCGCCGCCGTCCGGGCCCTGCGGGGCATACCCGGGCTGGTCGCCGGGGTACTGCGCCTGGGGCGCGTCGAAGCGGGGCATCTGCTGGGTGGCCGAGGCCGGGCCGTCGGCACCGGGGGCACCGGGGGCACCGCGGAAGAGGTTGTCGAACTCGGCGGGCGGCTGACGGCCCTCGTCGGGGCCGGGCCCGGCCCCGAACGGGGCACCGGCGGGGCCGCCGGGCACGGGCGCGATGAACTGCGTGGCCTCGGCGTCGGGATGGGGCGCGGGTGCGGCGGGTGCGGGCTGCACGGGGTACTGCGGCGCCTGGCCGAGGTACTGCGTCGACTCGGCGGCGTGCGGCTGCGCGGGTCTCTCCGGCGGCAGCGCGCCCGGTCCCGCGGGCGCGACGGGCGGTATGTACTGGGTGGCGCCCTCGTCGGCGGGCGGCCCGACCGGCGGTATAGGCGGTATGTACTGCGTGGCGCCCTCGTCGGCGGGCGGCGACGGCGCGACACCCGCGCCGTGCTGCGGGTACTGCTGCTGGTACGGCTGCTGTTGCTGCTGGTGCTGATGCTGCTCTTGCTGGTGCTGCTGGTGCTGCTCTTGCTGGTGCTGCTGGTGCTGCTCTTGCTGGTGCTGCTGGTGCTGCTCTTGCTGGTGCTGCTGCCCGTACGGCGGCTGCCCGCCGTAGGGCTGGTCGCCCGGCGGCGTCCCGTACGACGGGGGACGCGCGCCCTCCGGCGGCAACGGGCCGGGTCCGGCCTGCGGCGGCAGCGCGCCCGGGGCCGGCGGGTGGGCGCCCGGTGCCGGCGGCCAGGCCTGCGGTGCGGGCTGCTGCGGGGTCTCCTGAGCGCCCCACGGCTGAGCGCCGGGCGGCGTGGGCCAGCCCTGGCCGGGGGGCGGGCTCTGCTGCTGCTCGGGGCCCCAGGGCCGGTCCCAGGCCTGGCCACCGGGCGGCGCCGAGGCGGGTGCCGGGCCACCGCCCTGGGGGCCGGCGGGAGCGCCGGTCAGACCGGGCAGCAAGGGCTCGCCACCGTCCGAGGGCAGCACGATGCCTTCGTGCGCTTGCCGCGCCGAGGGCTCCTCGCCCTGTCCACTCTGCGTCACCGGGACTCCTACGAATGGGGGACCTTCGGAATCGTCGGCTCACGCTACCGGGTCCCCCGAGCCCACTGCCACGCCGCCCGGGGCGTCAACTCCTTCCCTGTGACAGCAGTAACAAAACCAGGCCGCGGCGCGCTGTTGATGTCCCTTTCCGCTCACCGCGGCGAGGTTTCACGCGTGTTCACTCACTCCGTGCCCCGTCCGCTCACGCGGCGGCCCGCAGATCGAGCCGGGCGCCGAACTCCCTGACCACCGCTTCTTCCCGGTACGGCTCGAGCCGGGCCTGGAAGTCGTCCAGGTACTCGGCGCCCCGGTTCGAGCGCAGGGTCGCCAGGAGTTCCACCGCCTTCGTCGCCGTGTTGCAGGCCTGTTCGACCTCCCGCTGCTGCACCTGCGCCGTGGCCAACAGCACATGGCCGATGGCCCGCCTGCGCGCCCGCGACTCGGGGTGCCCGTCCAGGGACTGCCGTGCGTAGCGGGCGGCCGCGTCCGCCTGGCCGAGGTCCCGGTGGCAGTGCGCCAACTCGTCGGCCAGGTAGGCCTCGTCGAAGTGCGCGATCCACACCGGGTCGTCCCCGGCGGCCGGATCGGCCGACTCCATCGCGCCGACCGCCCGCCCGGCCGCCTCGTGGGCCGCCCGTACGTCGCCCAGGAGCGCGTGGCCGCGGGCCTCGGCCGCGTGGAACATCGACTCCGCGCGCGGCGTGACCCGCCCGCGTGCGCCCTCCTGCGCCGCGCGCGCCAACTGGGCGATCTCGCGCGGGTTTCCGAGCTGCGCGGCGAGGTGGCTCATGGAGGCGGCCAGCACGTACCCGCCGTAGCCGCGGTCCCCGGCCGCCTGGGCGAGGCGCAGCGACTGGATGTAGTACCGCTGGGCGAGGCCGGGTTGGCCGGTGTCGACGGCCATGTATCCGGCCAGTTCGGTCAGTCGCGCGACCGTGGCGAACAACTCCCGTCCGACCGCCTCCCGGTAGGAGCCGGCCAGCAGTCCGGAGACGACGCTGTTCAGGTAGTGCACGAGGACCGGGCGCACGTGCCCGCTCCCGTACTGGTGGTCCAGGTCCGTCAGGGCCTGCGTCATCGCCCGCACGGCCGCCACGTCGGACTGGCCCACCCGCGGTCCCGCGGAACGCGACACCTGGGGGTCGGGGGCGGAAATCAGCCAGTCCCGGCTGGGCTCGACGAGCGCCGAGGCGGCGACGGAGGAACCGGACAGGAAGTCCCGGCGCCCCACGTCGCTGCGCCACAGCTCGCAGACCTGCTCGATGGCCCCCAGTACCGTCGGCGAGAACTGGAGACCGACGCCGGACGCGAGGTTCTTGCCGTTGGCCATGCCGATCTCGTCGATCGTGACCGTGCGGCCGAGCTTGCGTCCGAGCGCCTCGGCGATGATCGCCGGTGCCCGGCCCCGCGGTTGCTGTCCGCGCAGCCAGCGGGCCACGGAGGTCTTGTCGTACCGCAGGTCGAGACCGTGCTCGACCCCGCACACGTTGACCCGGCGGGCGAGGCCCGCGTTCGAGCAGCCCGCTTCCTGAATGAGCGCCTGCAGTCGTTCGTTCGGCTGCCGCGCGACGAGAGGCCTTGCGGCCATGGCGTAACCCCCATGCGGTCTCATGCGGTCTCATACGGTTTCGGTGCTGTCCCGGCGGATCGTTGGACGAAGAGGATCCGGCCCGTGAAGATCAATGCCCCGTCGATGTGCCGACAATGCGAGACTTGCGAAGCTTGCGAGGATTGCCGGGGTAACGGCCGGTGCCGGCCCCAGTCCTGGCTACCCAGCTCCCGCGGTGAATCCTCCTGCGCGCCCCCACGTATGCACCCATGCGCCCCGAATGCCGTGCCGGTGCACCGCCCCCGCGCGCGCCGCCCCCGTAACCCCTGGTGGGCCCGGGAGTTGAGTGACACGTGGAAGAGACCATCCCCGGCACCGAAGCCGCCCAGATCCCGCAGCAGCGCGGTACGTCGCTGCTGGAGACCGCCGTTCGCTACGCCGAGGAGCGTCACTGGGACGTGTTTCCCGGCACCTGGCTGGTGCCCGGCGACGGGATGCAGCGCTGCTCCTGCGGGGACCCGGCGTGCGCCGCCCCGGGCGCGCACCCGGCGCGCGAGGACTGGGCGGCGCAGGCTACGGGCAGCGCGACCGTCGCCCGGCGGATGTGGCAGAAGCAGCAGTCGGCGTCGATCCTGCTGCCCACGGGGCGGACGTTCGACGCGATCGACGTGCCCGAGACCGCCGGATTCCTGGCGCTGGCACGGATGCAGCGGATGGAGCTGACGCTGGGTCCTGTGACGTTGGCGCCGGACCGGCGGATGCGGTTCTTCGTTCTTCCGGGGGCCGCGGTGAAGGTGCCGGATCTCGTGCGGCGGCTGGGGTGGGCGCCCCGGGCTCTTGATCTGGGCGTGCTCGGGGAGGGGGCGTACGTGGCGGCGCCGCCTACGCGGATCGGGACGTGCGGTGCCGTGCAGTGGGCCTGCCGGCCGACCGCGGTGAATCGGTGGCTGCCGGATGTGGAGGAGTTGGTCTCGCCGTTGGCGTATGCGTGCGGTAGTGATCGTTAGGGGGCGCCTTTTCGTCTGCCGGGTTGTTGTCTCTTTGGCGGCTACCGGCCGGTTCGTGGTACTCGCGCAGTTCCCCGCGCCCCTTTCGGGGCGCTGCTCCCCCGTAGGGTGCGAAGTTGACGGAGGGAGATGTGGTGAGTGGTAGCGCCGTGCGGGTTCAGGGGCTCTGGAAGCGGTTCGGGCAGCAGGTGGCCGTGGGTGGGATCGATCTGGAGTTGCCGGCCGGGAAGTTCATCGGGCTCGTCGGGCCCAACGGGGCCGGGAAGACCACCACGCTCTCCATGGTGACCGGGCTGCTGCGCCCCGATCAGGGGACGGTCGAGGTCGTGGGGCACGACGTGTGGCGCGATCCGGTCGAGGTGAAGGCCAGGATCGGGGTGCTGCCCGAGGGGCTGCGGCTCTTCGAACGGCTGTCCGGGCGGGAACTGCTCGGCTACACGGGCCGGTTGCGCGGGCTTCCCGGCGACGAGGTCGACAAGCGGGCCACCCAGCTCCTCGACGTGCTCGACCTCGCCGGGGCCCAGCACAAGCTGGTCGTCGACTACTCGACCGGCATGCGCAAGAAGATCGGGCTGGCCGCCGCGCTGCTGCACAATCCGGAAGTGCTGTTCCTGGACGAGCCGTTCGAGGGCGTCGACCCGGTCTCCGCACAGACCATCCGGGGCGTCCTGGAGCGCTACACCGCCTCCGGCGCCACCGTCGTCTTCTCCTCGCACGTCATGGAGCTGGTGGAGTCGCTGTGCGACTGGGTGGCCGTCATGGCCGCCGGACGCATCCGGGCCACCGGAACGCTCGCCGAGGTGCGCGGCCGGGCGGCCTCGTTGCAGGAGGCCTTCCTCGAACTCGTCGGTGCGGGCGGCCGGGACGCCGGGTCGGACCTGGACTGGCTGGGCGGCGGGTCCCGATGAGCGCGCGGACCACACCGGCCGCGCCCGTCCCGCCGGGGCCGCCCGGGCCGACGGGGCCGACGGTCCCCTCCGGCTCCTCCGGCTCCTCCGGTTCCTCCGTCACGTCCGTCTTCGTACGGCTGAAGCTGTCGCTGCTGCGCAACGGGCTGCGGCAGTCCGGCGGGCGGCGGGCCGCCTACATCGCCTCGGCCGTCCTCGTGCTGCTCTTCGCCGCGCTCCAGCTGATCGGCCTGATCGCGCTGCGCGGGTACGCGCACGTGGACTCGCTGGTCGTGCTGCTCGCCGCGGTGCTCGCCCTGGGCTGGGCGGTGATGCCGCTGTTCTTCCCCGGCGGGGACGAGACGCTCGACCCGACCCGGCTGGTGATGCTGCCGCTGCGGCCCGGGCCCCTGGTGCGGGCGCTGCTCACGTCCTCGCTGGTGGGCATCGGACCGCTGTTCACGCTGTGCGTGCTCGCCGGTTCCGTGGTCGCGGTCGCGCACGGCGGGGCGGCGTACGCCGTCGGCGTCGTCGGGGCGGTCCTCGCGCTGCTGGTGTGCGTGACCCTCGCGCGGGCCGTCGCCGCCGCCAACGTCCGGCTGCTCACCAGCCGCAAGGGGCGCGATCTCGCGGTGCTGAGCGGCCTGGTCGTCGCGGTCGGCGCGCAGCTGGTCAACTTCGGCGCGCAGCGGCTGGGTTCGTCGGGGCTCGGCGAGCTGGACCCGGTGGCCGACGTGGTGCGCTGGATTCCGCCCGCGTCGGCGGTCGGCGCGATGGACGCGGCGAGCGACGGGTCGTACGGCACCGCGTTGGCCCAGCTGGCGCTGACCGCGGCGGCGCTGGTGGTGCTGCTGCGGGTGTGGGCGCGGCATCTGACGCGGCTGATGACGGCGCCCGACGGCTCCACACTCCAGAGCGACACCGGGCCGGTGCGCGAGCGCGGGTCGGCCGGCCTGGCCCGGTGGCTGCCGGCGGGCCGTACCGGCACCACCATGGAGCGCACCCTGCGCTATGTGTGGCGCGACCCGAAGACCAAGGCCGCGTGGGTGACGTCGCTGGCCATCGGCCTGATCGTGCCGGTGTTCAACGCCTGGCAGGGCACCGGCTCGGTCTACTTCGCCTGCTTCGCGGCCGGGATGCTCGGCATCCAGATGTACAACCAGTTCGGGCAGGACACGTCGGCGTTCTGGATGGTCGCGATGACGATCTCCTCGACCAGGGACGCCTACGTCGAGCTGCGGGCCCGCGCGCTGGCGCTGCTGCTGATCACGCTGCCGTACGCCACCCTCGTCACGGTGCTGACCACCGCGATGCTCGACGACTGGCGGGCCCTGCCCGAGGCGCTCGGCCTGTCCTTCGCGCTGCTCGGCGCGATGCTGGCGACCGGCGCCTGGACCTCGGCCCGCTTCCCGTACTCCATCCCGCAGGAGGGGTACAAGAACGTCGCCCCCGGTCAGGTCGGGCTGGCCTGGGTCTCGATCTTCGGCGGCATGATCGGCGCGGCCCTGCTGTGCGCGCCGGTGATCGCGCTGACGATCTGGCTGAACGTGAGCGAGGGAGCCGGGGACACGGGCTGGGTGCTGCTGCCGGTCGGCGCGGTGTACGGCGCGGTGCTGACGCTGCTGGGCCTGCGGCTGGCCGCGCCGCGCACGGCCGGGCGGCTGCCGGAGATCCTCACGGCGGTCAGCAAGGGGTGACGGCGCTCAGGCGTCCACGAGGGCGTTCAGTCCCCGAGGGCGTTCAGCCCCCGAGGGCGTTCAGGAACGGCTCGATGGCCGTCCGCCATGCCTCCGGCTGGTCGTAGTGGACGAGGTGACCGGCGTCGGCGACCTCCGCGTACTGGCCGCTCGGCAGGACCCGGACCATCTCCTGGGCCTCGGCGCGGCCCAGCTCGCCGTCGAGGCCGCGCACGACCAGGGTGGGGCAGCGCACCTGCGCCAGCTCCTCCCAGTGGGCGTCGTAGACCCAGGTCTCGCGGGAGCGCAGCATCTGCCCCGGTTCGAAGACGGGGCGCCAGCCGTCCGGGGACTCGGCCATCACCTCGGCGTAGAACTCGCCGCGGGCCGGGTTCGGGCGCTCCACCCAGGGGTCGTCCTCGCCGAACCACTTGCGGACGTCGGCGAGCGTGGCGAAGGGGACCGGCCAGGCGCGGAACCACTCGGTCCAGGTGTGCTGCGAGGCGGCGCCGAGCGCGGAGGCCCGCATGTCGCAGATGATCAGGCCGCGGACCAGGTCGGGGCGTTTGGCGGCGAGCTGCCAGGCGGTCAGCGCGCCCATGGCGTGGCCGATGAGGACGGCCGGGCCGAGGCCGAGCTGCTCCAGGGCGGCCTCGACGTCCTCGACGTAGGCCTCCCGGGTGTAGGCGGCCCGCGGGGGCTTGTCGCTGCGGCCGTGGCCGCGCTGGTCGAGGGCGACGGCCCGGTGGCGGGCGGAGAGCCAGCGGGCCGTGGGGGCCCAGTGCGAGGCGCGGCCCATCAGACCGTGCAATAACAGGACGCCGGGCAGGTCCTGGGCGCCGGACACGGGGGTGGCCGGGTCGTGGCCCCGGTCGGTCTTGGGAGGGTCGCCGAACTCCCAGGCCGCGAGGCGTACGCCGCCCGCGCCGGTCACGTCGATGCGCCGCGCCATAGGTCCTGGCACCCCCAAGCTCCGCTCGGACCCGCCCGCCCTCGCGGACCGGCCGGTCCTGTGAACCGTGTCCTGCCTGCCGTGCTGAGTATCGAAGCTTATCGAATACCCATTCGAAAGAGCCGTCCCGACGAGCAACACCCCTCATTCGAGTGACACCGCTCAGGGATTGATCGCCGCCGCCCAGGGGAGATCTTCAACGGGAGGCGGACCGCTCGGGGAAAACGGTCCGAGGGGATTGACCTTGAGAGCTCGGGGCTCCAGGTCAGCACAGGGGAGGACAGGCCCCGGCGCCACCCGGCGCCGGGGCCCTCTCCGTCTCTCCGGCATGCCCCTCCCCCTCTCCGGCCCGGGCGACATCGCTGTCAGCCGCGGCCAAGAGCCCCTCACGTCCGGTGCCTCACGCGACAGCCTCGCACGCGAATCGCCCGGCCGCTGCGATTCCGCGTACAGGAACCCCGAATCGACGGGACCCCGAACCGACGGGACCCCGAATCGACCGGACCCCGGATCAACGCGCCCCGGACGACGGTCCTCTCCGGGCGCGGTCAGCGCTTGGCGACGAACACGTGAGAGGCGGTGTCCGCCTCCAGCTCGGCGGCCTCGCCGCCACTGCCCACCAGCACGCCGCCCGCCGACTCGGTCACGCTCACCACCGAGCCGGGCTGCACCCCGGCCCGGCGCAGCGTGTACATCAGCTGCGCGTCCGTCTGGATCGGCTCGCCGATCCGGCGCACCACGACCGTCTTGCCCTCCACCCCCGGGTCGAGGTCGGCCAGGGAGACCATCCCCTCGTCCAGGAACGGATCGGCCCCGTCGGTCTCGCCCAGCTCCTCCAGGCCCGGGATCGGGTTCCCGTACGGCGACTCGGTCGGGTGCCGCAGCAGCTCGAGCACGCGGCGCTCCACCGCCTCGCTCATCACGTGCTCCCAGCGACACGCCTCCGCGTGCACCTGCTCCCACTCCAGGCCGATCACGTCGACGAGCAGGCACTCCGCGAGCCGGTGCTTGCGCATCACGCGCGTCGCCAGCCGCCTGCCCTCGTCGGTCAGCTCCAGATGACGGTCCGCCGCCACGGACACCAGACCGTCGCGCTCCATCCGCGCCACCGTCTGGCTGACCGTCGGGCCGCTCTGGTCGAGCCGCTCGGCGATCCGGGCGCGCATCGGGACCACACCTTCCTCCTCCAGCTCGAGGATGGTGCGGAGGTACATCTCCGTGGTGTCGATCAGTCCGGACATACGTGCCCCTCGATGAGATTGCCGGAGGCTACGGCCCCGGCGCGTGCGCTGGCCCTGCAACCAATTCTGACGCATACCACCGACAACCGTGCCTCGCCGCGGAAAGCCGGGCCCCACGGAGCCCGCCCGGGCCCGCCCCGGCGCGTTGACGCCGTATTGACACCGCACTGGTCCAGACCGCACCGTGATCCGCGACGCAGCCACTCCGAAGGGGTCCCGCATGAGCGACCACAAGCCGGCCGGCCAGTTCCTCGACGCGGCGATCGACCTCCTGCGGCGCGTCCGCGACGAGGAGGCGGACAGCATCGAGGCGGCCGGCACGCTGCTCGCCGACACCGTGCAGAACGGCGGCCGGCTCTTCGCCTTCGGCGCCGGTCACTCCTCCCTCGCCGCCCAGGACGTCGTGTACCGCGCGGGCGGGCTCGCCCTGATGAACCTGCTCACCGTGCCCGGCGTCGTCGGCATCGACGTCATGCCGGCCACCCTCGGCTCCGCCCTGGAGCGGGTCGACGGCCTCGCGAGCGCCGTACTGGACTCCTCGCCGCTCCGCGCGGGCGACGCCCTGGTGATCATCTCCCTCTCCGGGCGCAACGCCCTGCCCGTGGAGATGGCGATGCACGCCCGCGCCCTCGGCCTGCGGGTGATCGGCGTGACCTCGGTGGCGTACGCCTCGCAGACGACGTCACGGCACAGCTCCGGCACCTTCCTCAAGGACCACTGCGACATCGTGCTGGACTCCAAGATCGCCGTCGGCGACGCGGAACTCACCCTCGACACCGTCCCCGCCCCCTTCGCGCCCGCCTCCACGGTCGTCACCGCCGCCCTGATGCAGGCCGTGACGGCCACGGCCGCCGCCACCCTCGCCGACCGCGGCATCGAACCCCCGCTGCTGCGCTCGGGCAACGTGGACGGCGGCCACGAATGGAACGCCCGCGTACTGGAGCAGTACGGCGAGCGCATCTTCTACCGCCGCTGAACGCACCCGGCACCCCGGCCCGAGAGCCCGAGAGATCCGGCCGGAGGGGCCCGGCCGGAGGGGTCCTAGGTCCGCTCCACCGCGCCGGCCAGGTCCAGCGCGGTCGCGATCCGGACCGCCACGTCCTCCGCGTACATCGCGTCCGGCCGCTCGAAGGCGCTGCGGCCCGCGCCGCGCAGGAACGTGACAACGCCCAGCGTCCGGCCGCGGCTGCGCAGCACCGCGCACAGGCCGTGCACCGTGTCCTCCGGCCACTGGCGGGCCGTGGCCCACCGGCGCACCTGCTCGGCCGGGACCGCCCGCACCCCGGCGCTGGCCCGCACCGAGCCCGCCCGCTCCACGCACTGCACGGCGGGGTGCCCCTCGCCGTAGCGCACCGGCATCCCGGACGGCCCGGACGGCACGCTGGGCCCGGGCGCGCCGGACGGGGTGGCCGCGACCCGGACCAGCCGCACCTGCTCCGCGGCGTCGGTGTCGGACGCCGCGCCGCCCGCCACGCGGTCGATCAGGGCGTGGTCGGCGAACCCGGCCAGCGCGAAGTCCAGGTGGACGATCGCGGCCTCGGCCGGGTCCTCGCACTCGGCGGCGGCCCGCGCCGCCCGGTGCAGCTGGTTGGCCCTGAAGCGCAGCAGCGCCGCCTCCTGCTCGCCCTGCTTCGACTCCGTGACGTCCTGGAACAGCCAGCCGACGCCCAGCGGCACCGGCTCCTCCGCGAGCGGCGAGGCCAGCCGCACGAACCCGCTGCGCCAGCACCGGCGCCGCTCCCCCTCGGGCGTGCGCAGGCTCACCCACACCTCGGCGGGTGCGGGTGGCGCGCCCTCGGCCAGGACGTGCGTCAGCGCGTTCTCCAGCTCCTCGACGCCCTGGGCGAGCAGGTCGCCGAGCGGCCGCCCCAGCACGGACGTGCGGCCGGCCCCCAGCGCCCGAGCCGCGTGCGCGTTGACCACGGCGGGCCGCAGGTCCGCGTCGACCAGGACGACACCCCAGCTCGCGTCCTCCAGCAGGGCCTCGCTCAGCGCGATGGACCGCTCCAGGTCGATCTGCGCGTGCACCTCGCTGAACGCGCAGTACACCCCCGCGGGCCGCCCGTCGGGGCCGCGCACCGCCGCGGACTGGGTGCGCACCAGCACCCGGCCGCCGTCCTTGGTCAGCAGCGCGAACTCGTGCACCTGGCGGCCCGGCGCCCGCATGGCGGACAGCAGCCGGTCCTCCACCTCCCCGGCGTCCGCGCTGCGCACGGCCCACCCCGCGAAGCCCTGCCGTCCCACGGCCTCGGCCGCGCTCCAGCCGAGGATCCGCTCCGCCTCGCGGTTCCAATGGGTCACGACCCCGTCCGCGTCGAAGGCGCACAGGGCCGCGTCCATGCCGTCGAGGAGCGCGGCCAGCAGGTCCGCGCCGTCCCGCTCGGGCTGCTCCGGCTCGTCCGGCCCCAGCTCGTCGGTGGTCCCACTACGCCGCGAAGCACTCACCTGGACCCCCTGCAGGCTGCGTCCGCCGTACGGTACGTCGGTTCGCTCACTGGCCTTCATTCAACTCGAACGTGATGCAGCACACACCGAGTTCCCGCAAGTTCGCGGAAATCGTTGTACTGCGGAAACTCGGCATACGCCCCCGTCATGAAGGCGCGCGACCGGTCATGCCGGGCGGGCCGCGGCGAGCCTCAGATCGACCCACTCCTCGTGCTCGCCGTCGAGCACGTACCGCTCCTTCTCCACGAACCCGCGCGCCCCGGCGAACCGCAACCCGTCGGCGTTGGCCGCCAGCACCACGGTCTCCACCGCTCCGGCGCCCAGCACGCGCGCGTGTGCCAGCCCCTCCTCGTAGAGCGCCGTGCCGATCCCGCGCCCCCGGTACACCGGCAGCGTGCGGGCGATCACGGTCGCGACCCGCTCCTGGCCCCCGGGCGGCCGCACGGTGGAGCAGCCGACGAGCACGTCCGCGAGGTAGGCGTTGGCCAGGCGGTTGCGTCCGGCGCGTTCCCGCGCCTCGGCCGGGGTCATGGCGGCCGGCGGCACGATCGCGTTGTGCGCGTGCCGCCACTCCTCGACCATGGCGTCCCCGGCCACCGGCTGGATCCGCAGCGCCGGGCCCGCTCCGGGCGCGACCGCTCCCCGGCGCGCGTACACCTCGATCTCGATCCGCATCCGCTCGTCGGCGAGGCCGCACACCATCATCGTCGCGGCCGGCCGCACCTGCCCGAACGCCCGCCGCAGCACGGGCCAGCATGGTTCGAAGTCCTCCCGCGCGGGCAGCAGGTACCGCACCCGCACCACGTCCGCGAGCGTGCATCCCGCTTCCGCCAGCGCGGACCCGATGTTCCGCAGACACTGTTCGGCCTGCTCGACCACGTCCCCGGAGATCGTCATCGTCGCGTAGTCGAAGCCGGTCGTACCGGACACGTGCACCCAGTCCCCGTCGACGACGGCGCGCGCGTACCCGATCCGCTCCTCGAACGTCGACCCGCTGACTATCGCCCGCCTGACGGGCGCCTCCCCCAGTCGTTTCGTCATGAGCGAAACCGTAGGTGACCAGCGAAGACGCGTCCATGGGAGATCGACGACGAATCCACCCGGAAATTCGATTGATCGGCGGCCGACCGGTTCTTAGGGTGGTGCCCACACAGAAGGGAGGTGGTTCGGCAAATGTATGACATCCGGACGCGTGAGGTGGCTGCGGGCTAGCGGCCCGGCACCACACGGAGTGCGGCGCCGGACCAGCGCGTGACAGACGCGCGCAGCCGGCCCAATCCCAAGCAGTCACCCGACCCGCGAGTCGCCGGTACGTCCGGCCGGCTCCTCCACGGAGGAACCAGACTCGCGGGTCGCCTGCGTTTTCGGGACCCTTTCGCCCCGTGGGCGGTCAGTCCGCGATGTCGGCGTAGCCCTCGATCTCGCGCGGGTCGCGGGTGCCCGGGCCCGTGTAGCGGGCGGAGGGGCGGACCAGGCGGCCGGTGCGCTTCTGCTCCAGGATGTGCGCGGACCAGCCGGCGGTGCGGGCGCAGGTGAACATCGAGGTGAACATGGGCGCCGGGACCTCGGCGAAGTCCAGCATGATGGCGGCCCAGAACTCGACGTTGGTGGCCAGCACCCGGTCGGGGCGGCGGGCGTGCAACTCGGCGAGGGCGGCCTTCTCCAGGGCCTCGGCGACCTCGTAGCGCGGGGCGCCCAGTTCGCGGGCGGTGCGGCGCAGGACGCGGGCTCGGGGGTCCTCGGCGCGGTAGACGCGGTGGCCGAAGCCCATGAGGCGTTCGCCCGCGTCGAGGGTCTTCTTGACGTAGGCCTCGGCGTCGCCGGTGCGCTCGATCTCCTCGATCATGTGCAGGACGCGGGACGGGGCACCGCCGTGCAGCGGTCCTGACATGGCGCCCACGGCCCCGGAGAGGGCGGCGGCGACGTCCGCGCCGGTGGAGGCGATGACACGGGCGGTGAAGGTGGAGGCGTTCATGCCGTGCTCGGCGGCGGAGGTCCAGTACGCGTCGACGGCGGCGACGTGCTTGGGGTCGGGTTCGCCGCGCCAGCGGATCATGAAGCGTTCGACCACCGACCGGGCCTGGTCGATCTCGCGCTGCGGGACCATGGGCAGGCTCTGGCCGCGCGCGGACTGGGCAACGTAGGACAGGGCCATGACGGCGGCCCGGGCGAGGTCGTCGCGGGCCTGGGCGGCGTCGATGTCCAGCAGGGGTTTGAGGCCCCAGGCGGGGGCGAGCATGGCGAGCGCGGACTGGACGTCGACCCGGATGTCACCGGAGTGCACGGGGATGGGGAAGGGCTCGGCGGGCGGCAGGCCGGGGTTGAAGGCCCCGTCGACGAGCAGGCCCCAGACGTTGCCGAAGGAGACGTGCCCGACCAGGTCCTCGATGTCGACGCCGCGGTAGCGAAGGGCGCCGCCCTCCTTGTCGGGTTCGGCGATCTCCGTCTCGAACGCGACGACTCCCTCTAGCCCGGGTACGAAGTCGGACATCAGGCGGCTCCTCGTGATCAGTGGTGTACGGCGACCTGTGCGGAGACGGTGCGGCGCCTCCATGGATCCACGGTCGTGCTCGACTCGCGGTCCCGGCGGTCACCCCTGTGATGCCCCGTACGGCCGTCGGTCATCCGGCCGGAGCGGGACCAAGCACCATATCCCCGGGTGCCCCGTTTGGGGAGTGCCTACGGCACTGAGTGCCACCGGGTGTGCCCCGCTCTGTGCCGTCTCCGTCCGGGCGCCCGGACGGCGGGGCGCCCGGACGGATACGGCAGGATGGGCGGCGTGACCGATCGCGAAGCCGATTCCGCCGTCCCCGCCGCCGACCCAGTCCCCTTCGATCTCGCCTCGATGCGCAAGCAGTACCGGGCCGAGGGGCTGTCCGAGACCGAGCTGGCGGCGACGCCCGTCGAGCAGTTCGCGCGCTGGTTCAAGCAGGCTGCGACGGACGGCGGGCTGTTCGAGCCGAACGCCATGGTCGTCTCCACGGCGGACCCCGAGGGGCGGCCCAGCTCTCGCACGGTGCTGCTGAAGCACTTCGACGAGCAGGGGTTCGTCTTCTACACCAACTACGACTCCCGCAAGGCGCGCGAGCTGGACGCGAACCCGCACGTCTCGCTGCTGTTCCCCTGGCACCCGATGGCCCGGCAGGTCGTGGTCACCGGCGTCGCCCGCCGCACCGGGCGGGACGAGACCGCCGCGTACTTCCGGACCCGGCCGCACGGCTCCCAGCTGGGCGCCTGGGCGAGCGTCCAGTCGTCGGTGGTCGCGGACCGCCGTGCCCTGGACGGTGCGTACGCCGAGCTGGCGGCGCGTTACCCGCAGGGCGAGCAGGTGCCGGTGCCGCCGCACTGGGGCGGGTTCCGGGTGGTACCGGCGGCGGTGGAGTTCTGGCAGGGCCGGGAGAACCGGCTGCACGACCGGCTGCGGTACGCGGCGCAGGCGGGCGGGGGCTGGCGGGTGGAGCGGCTGAGCCCGTGACCTGGGGGCATCGTGCTGGCTCTGGGACTAGAATGCTTGCATAGCTACCATCCACGTGCGTGACGTCCCGGACGACACCCTGCGGACACTGAAGACGCGGGCCGCGAGGACGGGACAGTCCCTGCAGTCCTACGTCTTGCAGCTGCTCGCCGGTGAGGCCGCGACGCTGACTCCGGCCGAGGCGGCGCACGAGGCGCGGGCGATCGCCTCGCGCGCGCAGGTCACGGCGGACGACGTCACGGACGCTCTCCGCGACCTGCGCGAGGCCCGAACGTGAGCGTTCTCGTTCTGGACACCTCCGCGCTCGTGGAGTTCCTCGTCGGCGGCGACGTGCTCGCCGACCGGGTTCGGGCCCGCGTCGCGGACCACCGGCTGGCCGCGCCGCACGCCGTGGACCTGGAGTGCGCCTCGGTGTTCCGGGGTCTCGTGCGGGGCGGGAAGCTCCCCGAGGGCGAGGCCGAACGCGCTCTCCAGCTCCTGGGACGCATGCAGCTCAGGCGGTACGACCACGCTCCGCTGCTCCCCCGTATCTGGGAACTGCGTCACAACATGTGGCCGTACGACGCCTCGTACGTGGCACTCGCCGAGACGCTGGACGCC
Source organism: Streptomyces sp. NPDC059906 (assembly GCF_042730645.1). NCBI lineage: Bacteria > Bacillati > Actinomycetota > Actinomycetes > Kitasatosporales > Streptomycetaceae > Streptomyces > Streptomyces sp. NPDC059906. The sequence goes on along the minus strand of NZ_JBHWKU010000001.1, from coordinate 26,081 downwards.
GGGCTCGTCACCGTGGACGCCGAGTTCGCGGGAGCCCCGCACATCCGCTGCGGGCTGATCAACCTTCGCGAAGGCTGACCGGCCGTCTCAGTCCAGCGCAGCGTCCAGGAGCCGGGCCCACTGCTCCACCACCCGTTCCCGCCGGGCCCCGTCGTCGGTGAGGAGGTTGGCCAGGCCCAGGCCGCGGGCCATGTCCAGGAGGCCCTGGACGGTCTCGCGGGCGCCGGGGCGGGTCTCGTCGGCGCCCAGGAGGTCGACGGCGATGCGGTGGCTCTCGCGGCCGACGCGGGCCTCCAGCTCGGTGACCCGGCCGCGCAGCTGCTCCTCGTTGGAGGCGGCCACCCACAGGTGCAGGGCGGCGCGGAAGAGCGGGCCGGTGTAGAGGTCGACGAGGGCGGCGACCACCGCGCGCCGGTCGTCGGCGGCGGCGCCCTCGGGGAACAGGGCGCGCAGCGCGACGGAGCGTTCCTCGGCGACGTACTCCACGGCCGCGGTGAAGAGGTCCTCGCGGGTCGGGAAGTGGTGCTGGGCGGCGCCGCGGGAGACCCCGGCGTGTTCGGCGACGACGGAGACCGTGGAGCCGGCCCAGCCGCGTTCGGCGAGGCAGGCCACGGCGGCTTCCAGGAGCCGTTGCCGGGTGGCCCGGCTGCGGTCCTGCTTGGGCACGCGCTCCGCGCGGTCGGCCGCGTTCACGGCGCCGCTCACACCACCCATTCCGGATCCCGTCGTTCGAGGAAGGCCGTCATCCCCTCGCGGGCCTGCGGGGAGGCGAACAGCCGGGCCGAGAGCGCGGTGAGGTCGGCCGCGTCCCGGTCGAAGGCCTCCAGCACCCTAGCCGTGAGCAGCCGTTTCGTCTCGGCCAGGCCCTGCGGTGAGGCACGGCGCACACCGTCGAGGACGGGTTCGAGTACGGCGTCCACGTCGGCGCCCGCCGCAGTGACCAGGCCGGTGCGGGCGGCCTCGGCGGCGTCGAAGCGCTCGCCGGTGAGGTAGTAGCGGGCGAGGGCGCGGGGGTCGGCGCGGGGCAGCAGGGTCAGGGAGATGACGGCGGGCGCCACGCCGATGCGGACCTCGGTGAAGGCGAAGGTCGACTCCGTGGATGCCGCCGCGATGTCGCAGGCGGCGACCAGGCCGAGCCCGCCCGCGCGGACGTGCCCGGCGACCCGGGCGATCACCGGTTTCGGCACCTCGGCGATCCGCCGGAACAGGCCGACCAGGGCGTCCGGGTCGGGCGGGTCGCGCAGGTCGGCACCGGCGCTGAAGGTGGTGCCGGTGTGGGTGAGGACGACGGCGCGGACGCCGGGGTCGTCGCCCGCCCGCGTGAGGGCGTCGCCGAGGTCCCCGACGAGGGCGGCGGACAGGGCGTTGCGGTTGTGCGGGGAGTCGAGGGTGAGGGTCTCGACGCCCCGCGCGCGCGTGCGGTCGACGCGGGCGGTCGGGGTCACTGCCGCTCCCTCAGCTCGCGGCGGAGGATCTTGCCGGACGCGGCACGCGGGACGGCGTCCACGAAGGTGACCTTGCGGACGCGTTTGTAGGGGGCGACGCGTTCGGCGACGTACATCATGATCTCGCCCTCCGCGAGGTCGGGTGCGGCCGGCTGGCGGACGACGAAGGCGTGCGGTACTTCGTTGCCGTCGTCGTTGTACTCGCCGATGACGGCCGTGTCGGCGACGCCGGGGTGGGTGAGCAGGAGGGCCTCCAGTTCGGCGGGGGCCACCTGGAAGCCCTTGTACTTGATCAGTTCCTTGACGCGGTCGACGACGAACAGCCAGCCGTCGGCGTCGACGTGTCCGACGTCCCCGGTGTGCAGCCAGCCGTCCTCGTCGATCATGGCGGCGGTGGCGTCGGGGCGGCCCAGGTAGCCCTTCATGATCTGGGGGCCGCGGATGAGGATCTCCCCGGACTCGCCCGCGGGCAGGTCCTTGCCGGGGTCGGTGAGGGAGACGACGCGCATCTCGGTCCCGGCGATGAGCCTGCCGACGGTGCCGGGCGGCGCGTCGGCCATGGCGTCCAGGGGGACGACGTGGGTGCCCGGGGACAGTTCCGTCATGCCGTAGGCCTGGCCGACGGGCGGCAGGCCGAGCCGCTGCGAGCAGGCGGCGGCGAGACGCGCGTCCAGCGGGGCGGCGGCGCTGACGATGTACTTCAGCGAGGAGAGGTCGTAGTCGGCGACCAGGGGGTGCTTGGCGAGGGCCAGGACGATCGGCGGGGCGACGTACAGGCTGGTGATGCGGTGGTTCTGGATGGCGGCGAGGAACTGCTCCAGGTCGAAGCGGGGCAGGACGACGACGGTGGCGCCGAGCCTGAGCGGGGCGTTCATCAGGGCGGTCAGGCCGTAGATGTGGAAGAACGGCAGCACGGCGAGGACGCGGTCGCCGGGCGCGGACGGCATCGACGGTTCGAGCTGGGCGAGGTTGGTGGCGATCTGCCGGTGGGTGAGCATGACGCCCTTGGCGGTGCCGGTGGTGCCCGAGGAGTATGGCAGGGCGGCGACGTCCTCGGCCGGGTCGAACGCGACGGAGGGTTCGGGTGCGGTCGAGGCCAGCATGTCGATGAGCGAGCGGTGACCGGGCGCGCTGTCGCAGACCAGGATCTCCTCGACGCCGCCCGCGAGTTCGGCGGCCCGGCGGGCGGTGGACAGCAGCGGCGACACGGTGACGATCCAGCGGGCCGCGCTGTCCTTCAGCTGCTTGGCGAACTCCTCGGCGGTGGCGAGCGGATGCACCGTGGTGACGGAGGCCCCCGCGCGGGTGGCGGCGTAGAAGGCCAGCGGGAAGGCGACGGTGTTGGGGCTGTGCAGGGCGAGGACGTCGCCCTTGCGCACGCCGCTCTCGGCGAGGGCGGCGGCGACGCGCCGGTGGAACCGGTCCACCTGCTCGTAGGTGAGGGTGGTGCCGTCGGTGCCGTCGATCAGCGCCGGGGTGCTCCCGAAGGCGGCGGCCCCGCCGAGCACGGCGTCGTGGATGGGCAGGTCGACGGGCGGGACGTCTGCGTACTCGCTGCGGAACACGGTTCCTCCAACGCGGGCTGGATACGGCCTGGTACGGGGCCAGTACGGGGGCTAGTACTGGCCCAAGTACTAGCCCAAGTACTGGCCCAAGTACTGGCCTAGTACGACTTGGGCAGGCCCAGGGTCTGGTGGGAGACGTAGTTGAGGATCATCTCCCGGCTCACGGGGGCGATACGGGCCACGCGCGAGGCCGTTATCAGCCGGGCGAGCCCGTACTCGCGGGTGAGGCCGTTGCCGCCGAGGGTGTGCACGGCCTGGTCGACGGCCTTCACACAGGCCTCCCCGGCCGCGTACTTGGCCATGTTGGCGGCCTCGCCCGCGCCGACGTCGTCGCCCGCGTCGTACAGATGGGCCGCCTTCTGCATCATCAGGCGGGCGAGTTCGAGATCGATGTGCGCCTGGGCGAGGGGGTGGGCGATGGCCTGGTGGGCGCCGATGGGGGTCTTCCAGACGGTGCGCTCGCGGGCGTACTCGAGGGCGCGGGAGAGGGCGTAGCGGCCCATGCCGATGCCGAACGCGGCCGTCATGACGCGCTCGGGGTTGAGGCCCGCGAAGAGTTGCAGGAGCCCCGCGTCCTCGTCGCCGACCAGGGCGTCGGCGGGCAGCCGTACGTCGTCGAGGGTCAGCTCGAACTGCCGCTCCACGGCGTTGAGTTCCATGTCGATGGGGCGGCGCTCGAAGCCCTCGGCGTCGCGCGGGACGATGAAGAGGCAGGGCTTGAGTTTTCCGGTGCGGGCGTCTTCGGTGCGGCCGACGATCAGGGTGGCGTCGGCGATGTCGACGCCGGAGACGAAGACCTTGCGGCCGGTGAGGATCCAGTCCCCGGTGGCCGGGTCACGGCGGGCGGTGGTGGTGATGCGGTGGCTGTTGGAGCCGGCGTCGGGTTCGGTGATGCCGAAGGCCATGAGGCGGGTGCCGTCGGCGAGGGGCGGGAGCCACTCGCGTTTCTGCTCCTCGGTGCCGAAGCGGGCGATGACGGTGCCGCAGATCGCCGGGGAGACGATCATCATGAGGAGGGGGTTGCCTGCGGCGCCCAGCTCTTCGAGGACGAGGGCGAGTTCGGTGATGCCGGCACCTCCTCCGCCGTATGCCTCCGGCAGGTTGACGCCTATGTAGCCGAGCTTGGCTGCGGCTTGCCAGAGGCGGGTGTTGTCCTCGGCGCCGGTGGTGTGGGGGTGGGTCTGGGCGAAGGCCGATACCGCTGCGCGGAGGGACTTGTGCTCTTCGGATTCGATGAGGGTGGTCATCTCTGTGCTCCTTCGGGTGCGGGCTTCGTCGTGGTTACTCGCGCAGTTCCCCGCGCCCCTGACCGGCGTCTCCCTCTACTACGGCCAAGAGGGCGCCGACCTCCACTTGCCGTCCGGGAGCCACCTGGAGCGCCGTCAATTTCCCCGTCACCGGGGCCGTGATCCGGTGCTCCATCTTCATGGCCTCCAGCCACAGCAACGGCTGGCCCGCCTGGACGGTGGTGCCCTCGGTCAGGCCCTCCGCGACGCGGGCGACCGTGCCCGGCATGGGGGCCAGGAGGGAGCCGGGGGCGTGCTGGGCGGTGGGGTCGGGGAAGCGGGGCAGGGCGGTGAGGCGCGTGGTGTTGACGTGGATCTGGTCGCCGTGGCGGGCGATGTCGAAGGGGCGTTGTACGCCGTCCGTTTCGAGGACGACCCGGTCGGGGCCCGCGTGGACGACGCGGACACCCTCGGCCGTGAGGCCCGCGCGGGTGTGGTGGTAGCGGACCTCGTGTTCCTCTCCCGCCATGGCGTAGCGCTTGACCTGCGGTTGTGAGGGCAGGTTGCGCCAGCCGCCGCCGAAGCGGCCCCCGTTGACGGTGGCGTCGGCCAGGGCGGCGGCGAGCGGGGCGAGGGGGTCGGGGGCGGACTGCGTCAGGCCGGCCAGGTGGCGGTCGTAGAAGCCCGTGTCCATGCGGCCGGAGGTGAACTCCTCATGGCGCAGGGAGCGGACGAGGAGGTCGCGGTTGGTGACCGGGCCGTGGATCGCGGCGCGTTCCAGGGCCCCGGCGAGTCGGCGGACGGCCTCCGCGCGCGTGGGTGCGTGGGCGACCGCCTTGGCGAGCATCGGGTCGTAGTGGACGCCGATGTCGTCGCCGTCGGTGTAGCCGGTGTCCAGGCGGATGCCGTCCGGGACGGCGAGGCGGTGCAGGCGGCCGGTCTGCGGGGCCCAGCCGTTGGCCGGGTCCTCGGCGTAGAGGCGGGCCTCGACGGCGTGGCCACGCGCGCGTGGGGGGTCGGTTTCGAGGGCGTGGCCCTCGGCGATCCGGAGCTGAAGGGCGACGAGGTCGATGCCGAAGACCGCCTCCGTGACCGGGTGTTCGACCTGGAGGCGGGTGTTCATCTCCAGGAAGTGCGCCGTGCCGTCGGCGACGAGGAACTCGACGGTGCCCGCGCCGACGTAGTCGACGGCACGGGCGGCCCGTACGGCGAGGTCGTGGAGTTCGGCGGTGAGCCCGGGAGGCAGGCCGGGCGCCGGGGCCTCCTCGATCACCTTCTGGTGGCGGCGCTGGAGGGAGCAGTCGCGGGTGCCGAGCGCCCACACCGTGCCGTGGGTGTCGGCGAGGATCTGCACCTCGACGTGGCGGCCGTTCTCCAGGTAGGGCTCGACGAAGACCTCGCCGTCGCCGAAGGCGCTCGTGGCCTCCGCGCGGGCGGCGGTCAGTTCGGCGTCGAGGTCGGCGAGGTGGCGTACGACGCGCATACCGCGTCCGCCGCCGCCCGCCGCCGCCTTCACCAGCACCGGCAGGTCGGCCTCGGTGACGTCCGCGGCGTCGGTGCGGGGGGCGATGCCCATCAGTTCCTTGGCGCGGGTCTTGGACGCCATCGCCTCGATGGCCCCGGGCGGCGGTCCGATCCACACCAGCCCCGCGTCCCGTACGGCGCGCGCGAAGTCGGCGTTCTCGGAGAGGAAGCCGTAGCCGGGGTGGACGGCGTCGGCCCCGGCGGCGACGGCGGCCTTCACGATCAGGTCGCCGCGCAGGTAGGTGTCGGCGGGGGCCGCGCCCGGCAGGCGTACGGCGGCGTCGGCCACGCGCGCGTGGAGGGCGTTCGCGTCGGCGTCCGAGTGCACGGCGACGGTGCGGACGCCCGACTCGCGGCAGGTGCGGAAGACGCGGCAGGCGATCTCGCCGCGGTTGGCGACGAGGACGGAAGTGATCACTGGTTACTCACCCTCACATGCGGAAGACGCCGAAGCCGCCGCGCGCGCCCTCGTAGGGGGCGGTGTGCACGGCGGACAGGCACAGGCCGAGGACGGTGCGGGTGTCGCGGGGGTCGATGACGCCGTCGTCGTAGAGCCGCCCGGACAGGAACATGGGCAGCGACTCGGACTCGATCTGCTGCTCCACCATGGCGCGCAGGGCCGCGTCGCCCTCGTCGTCGTAGGGCTGTCCCTTCGCGGCGGCGGACTGGCGGGCGACGATGGACAGGACCCCGGCGAGCTGCTGCGGGCCCATGACGGCGGACTTGGCGCCGGGCCAGGCGAAGAGGAAGCGCGGGTCGTAGGCGCGGCCGCACATGCCGTAGTGCCCGGCGCCGTAGGAGGCGCCCAGGAGGACGGACAGGTGGGGGACGCGGGAGTTGGAGACCGCGTTGATCATCATGGCGCCGTGCTTGATGATCCCGCCCTGCTCGTACTCCTTGCCGACCATGTAGCCGGTGGTGTTGTGGAGGAAGAGGAGTGGGATGTCGCGCTGGTTGGCGAGCTGGATGAACTGGGCCGCCTTCTGTGACTCCTCGCTGAAGAGCACCCCCTGGGCGTTGGCGAGGATGCCCACCGGGTAGCCGTGCAGGGCCGCCCAGCCGGTGGTCAGGCTGGTCCCGTACAGGGGCTTGAACTCGTCGAAGTCGGAGCCGTCGACGATCCGGGCGATCACCTCGCGCGGGTCGAAGGGGGCCTTGAGGTCGGCGGGGACGATGCCGAGCAGGTCCTCCGGGTCGTACTTCGGGGGTTCGGCCAGGGGCGGGTCGGCGTACGCCTTGCGGTGGTTGAGGCGGGCGACGACGCGGCGGGCCTGGCGCAGGGCGTCCGGTTCGTCGACGGCGAAGTGGTCGGCGAGGCCGGAGGTGCGGGCGTGCATCTCGGCGCCGCCGAGCGACTCGTCGTCGCTCTCCTCGCCGGTGGCCATCTTGACCAGCGGCGGGCCGCCGAGGAACACCTTGGCGCGCTCCTTGACCATGATGGTGTGGTCGGACATGCCGGGGATGTAGGCGCCGCCGGCCGTGGAGTTGCCGAAGACGACGGCGATCGTGGGGATACCGGCCGCCGACAGCCGGGTGAGGTCGCGGAAGATCGCGCCGCCCGGGATGAAGATCTCCTTCTGGGAGGGCAGGTCGGCGCCGCCGGACTCCACCAGGCTGATGCAGGGCAGCCGGTTGGCGAGGGCGATGTCGTTGGCGCGCAGGGCCTTCTTCAGCGACCAGGGGTTGCTGGCGCCGCCGCGCACGGTCGGGTCGTTGGCGGTGATCAGGCACTCGACGCCCTCGACGACACCGATGCCGGTGACGAGGGAGGCGCCGACGGTGTACTCGCTGCCCCAGGCCGCGAGCGGCGACAGCTCCAGGAAGGGCGTGTCGGGGTCGAGGAGCAGTTCGATGCGCTCGCGGGCCAGCAGCTTGCCGCGCTTCCGGTGCCGGGCGACGTACTTCTCGCCGCCGCCCGCGAGGGCCTTGGCATGTTCGGCGTCCAGGTCGGCGAGCTTGGCGAGCATGGCCTCGCGGTGCGCGCGGTGGTCGGGGTCGGTGGGATCCAGGGCGGAGGCGAGGACGGTCACGGCAGGACCTCCGGGGCGGGGGTGTACGGCGGGACGGTCACAGGAGGGCCTCCGGGACGGGGGCGTACGGCGGGACGGTCACAGCAGGCTCTCCGGGATGTCCAGGTGCCGGGCGCGCAGCCATTCGCCGAGCGCCTTGGCCTGCGGGTCGAAACGGGCCTGCGCGGCGACGCCCTCGCCGAGGATGCCCTCGACGACGAAGTTGAGGGCGCGCAGGTTGGGGAGCTGGTGCCGGGTGACGGGCAGGTCGCGGGCCTCGGGGATCAGTTCGCGGAACCGGTCGGCGGTCAGTGCGTGGGCGAGCCAGCGCCAGGCGTCGTCGGTTCTGGCCCAGACGCCGACGTTGGCGTTGCCGCCCTTGTCGCCGCTGCGGGCACCGGCGACGAGACCGAGGGGGGCGCGGCGGACGGGCCCCGGGGGGAGCGGCTGCGGGAGGGGTGGTTCCGGTACATGTGCGAGTACGACGGTGTCCTGGGCCTGGGCCTGGGCCGGGGCCTGGACCTGGGCCGGTGACACGCTCACGCGCCGCCCGTCATGGAGGACGGCCACATGGTCGACGGCCCCATGGGGGACGTACACATCCTCGAAGACCCCATAGGGCGCGCCCTTCCCAGGTGGCGCGAGCACATGGAATCCGGGGTAGCCGGCGAGGGCCAGTTCGATCGCGGCGCCGCTCAGCGCCCGTCCCACGGCCTGCTGGTCGGCGTCCCGGACGACGAGCCTCAGCAGGGCGCTGGCCGTCTCCTCGGTGGGGGCGTCGGGCCGGTCGGTGCGGGCCAGGTCCCAGCGGACGTCGGTGATCTTGCCGAGGGCGGGTTCCATCTGCGTCCGGACCAGGTCGGCCTTGGCCTCGATGTCCAGGCCGGTGAGGACGAAGGCGACCTCGTTGCGGAAGCCGCCGAGGCGGTTCAGGCCGACCTTGAGGGTGGATGGCGGGGCCTCCCCGCGCACGCCCACCACGCGGACGCGGTCAGGCCCGTCCTGGCTCAGCCGTACGGTGTCCAGCCGGGCGGTGACGTCGGGTCCGGCGTACCGGGCGCCGCCCGTCTCGTACAGCAGTTGGGCGGTGACCGTGCCGACGTCGACGAAGCCGCCGGTGCCGTCGTGCTTGGTGATCACCGAGGTGCCGTCGGCGTGCAGTTCGGCGAGCGGGAAGCCGGGGCGCCGTACGTCGCCGTCCTGGAAGAAGGCGTAGTTGCCGCCGGTCGCCTGTGCCCCGCATTCCAGCAGGTGCCCGGCGACGACCGCGCCCGCGAGCCGGTCGTACTCCGTGGGCCCCCAGCCGAAGTGCGCGGCGGCGGGCCCGGTGACCAGTGCGGCGTCGGTGACCCGGCCGGTGACCACCACGTCCGCGCCGGCCCGCAGGCACGCGGCGATGCCGAAGCCGCCGAGGTAGGCGTGCGCGGCCAGCGTGCCCGGGTGGGCGGCGGTGAGGTCGTCGCCCTCGACGTGCGCGACCCGCACCGGGATGCCGAGCCGCTCGGCCAGTGCCCGTACGGCGTCGGCGAGTCCGGCCGGGTTGAGGCCGCCCGCGTTGGCGACGATCCGCACGCCCCGCTCGTGGGCGAGGCCGAGGCTCTCCTCCAACTGCCGCAGGAAGGTGCGGGCGTATCCCGCGCCGGGGTCCTTCAGCCGGTCCCGGCCGAGGATGAGCATGGTCAGCTCGGCGAGGTAGTCGCCGGTGAGGACGTCCAGCGGGCCGTCGGTGAGCATCTCGCGCATGGCGTCGAAGCGGTCGCCGTAGAAGCCGGAGGCGTTGCCGACGCGGAGCACGCTCACCGGGGCTCCCCCTGCGCCGGGCGTCCGGCTCCGGGCGGGCGTCCGGCTCCCGGCGGTCCGGCGAAGGCCTGGGCGATGTCCAGCCAGCGGTCGGCGTCCGGGCCCTCGGCGGTGAGGGCGAGGTCGGCGCGGTGGGCGCGCTGGGTGGCCAGGAGGCAGAAGTCGAGCGCGGGGCCGGTCACGCGCTGGGCGGCGTCCTCGGGGCCGTACGCCCACACGTCCCCGCCCGGGGCGGTGAGTTCGACGCGGAACGGCTCGGCGGGCGGGGTGAGCCCGTGGGCGGCGTAGGCGAAGTCCCGGGCGCGGACGCCGATGCGGGCGATGTGCCGCAGCCGGCCGGTGGGCGGGCGGGTCACGCCGAGGGCGACCGCGATGTCCAGGCCGTGGGCCCAGGTCTCCATCAGGCGGGCGGTGGCCATGGAGGCGGTGGCCATGGGCGGGCCGTACCAGGGGAAGCGGGCGCCGGGGGCGGCGGTGCGCAGCGCCTCGTCGAGGGCGGCGCGGCCCTCCCGCCAGGCCGTGAGCAGCGCGGCGGGGTCCTGCTTCGCCCCCTCCTCGGCGCCGTCGTCGACGTACCGGTCGGGTGCGGCGAGCGCCAGCTCGACCAGCGCCCCGAACCCGTCCTCGTCGGTGACCGCGGTCAGGGCGGCCCGGTCGGTCCAGTTCAGGTGCGCGATCTGGTGGGCGATCGTCCAGCCGGGCGCCGGGGTGGCCCGGCGCCAGCCCTCGGGGCTCAACTCGGCTACCAGGGCGTCGAGTTCCTCGCTCTCCTCGCGCAGGTCGTCGATCACGGGTGTCGGGTCGGACACGGTCGCTCCCCTCGGGCACGGCGGCGTGCGGCGCGGTGTGGTGAGGAGCATGGCAGGGCGGCCGGTAACAATCAAGCACGCTTGCATGATTTTGCCCGACGGGCGGGCGGCCCCGGGATCCTTGGTCAGGAAGGGCTTCGGATCAGCGCGGTCACCCGGCCGCAGGCCAGACCGTCAGATCCATGGTGACGAAGCCGACGTCCGGCAGGGCGGTCGACTTGGTCTGGATGACCATCAGCGCGATGTCACCGTTGCGGTGTTTGACGCAGATCTCGCTTCCCGCCGCCTTGTCGGCCAGCAGGAGCTCGTGGGAGGCCTCTTGGTCGGCGGTCAGCTGACGGCACGTCTCGTACGTAGCGCCGGGGCCGAGGATGTTGTGGACCATCACGCTGGTGTCGCTCGTCAGCTCGCAGCCCGCGCTCTCGCAGCCGAAACGGACATCTCCCTTGCGGTTCTTGCTCTCCTCGCCGTTGTGGATGTTCACCGAGTTGTCCTGGGTGAGCAACGGGGTGATGTAGACGTGGGCCTGCGGAGCGGTGGCACCGGCCGTGGGGCCGTCAGCCGCCGTGTCCGACGTACCGCCGGACGAGCGGGCACCCGGGCCGGTCGTCGACGCGGCGGCCTCCCCGCCCGACGCCGCCCCCTCCGCCACCGGACGGGGCGTACCGGACGCCGACTCGGGCGCCGACGCGGACTCCGACGCCGATGCCGTCGCGGCCGCGTCCCGGGCCCGGTCCAGGCCGCGTCCCGCCGCGTCCAGGAGGGCCGTTCCCGCCGCGATCACGAGGCCGCACGCGACGACGGCGGCGGCCGTGATCAGGACGGCGTTCCTCCGGCGGCGCCTGCGCTCCTCCGGCCCGTCCGGCCGCCGCGGCGGCGCGAACGGGCCGCCCGGTCCGGCGGCGCCCGGCCAGGGCGGGGGGACGGTCCCCTGTGGGACATGGCCCTGCGGGACGGTCCAGGGCGTGGTGTGCACCGCGGTCGGGCCCGGGGCCGCGACCGGAGCCGCGGCGGTCGCGGGCCCGGTGGCCGCGACCGGCGGCGGGACCGTCACCGGCGGCCCCGCGATCTCCCGCCACACGGCCGGACCGGCCTCCTCCCCGCCGTCCCGGCCCAGTTCCCGGCGGCACCACTCGACGATCTCCGCGGGGGTGGCCCGCTCCTCGGGGTCGGTTGCCAGGCAGCGGCCGAGCAGGTCGCGCAGGCGTTCGGGCAGCTCGGAGAGGTCTGGCTCGGAGTGGACGATCCGGTACAGCACGGTGGCGGCCGGTCCGTCGCCGTACAGGGGCTTGCCCAGTGCCGCGAACGCGGCCGTCTGCCCGAGCGAGAAGATGTCGGTGGCCGCCGTGATGGCGCCCGCGGAGGCCTGCTCGGGGGCCATGTACTGGGGCGTGCCGATGGTGGTGCCCGTGGCGGTGTGCGCGGTGCTGTCGGCGGCGAGCGAGATGCCGAAGTCGATGACGCGCGGTCCGTCGGCGGCCAGCAGGACGTTGGCCGGTTTGAGGTCCCGGTGCACGATCCCCGCCGCGTGGATGGCCTGCAGCGCCTCGGCGACCCCGGCCATCAGCCAGAGCACGGCGGGCACCGGCAGCGGCCCGCTCCGGGCGACGGCGCCCGCGAGGGAGGGCCCCGGCACGTACAGGGTGGCCAGCCAGGGCGGGGCGCCGTCCGGGTCGGCGTCGATCAGTTCGGCGGTGTAGGCGCCCTTCACCCTGCGGGCCGCCGTGATCTCCCGGCCGAAACGCCGCCGGAAGGTCGCGTCGTCGGCCAGTTCCGACCGTACGACCTTGATGGCCACGGGCCGGCCGCCCCGGGTGTGCGACAGGTACACCCGGCCCATGCCGCCCGCTCCGAGCCGGGCCGCGAGACGGTAACCGGCCACGGTGCGCGGATCGTCGTCCTGCAAGGGCTGGAAGACCTCGGCCGTGTGATTCATCGGTTCCCTCCCCATGATCCCGATGAGCTGACCAGGTACGCAGCCTATGCTCCGCGGGCGGCGGTCACGCACGCCGGGGCGGTCACGCACGCCGGGGCGGTCACGGCAGCTCGGGGAGCGGCGCCTTCGTCCGCCGCCGCCCCACCTGGGTCCGCACCGCGCCCATGCTGGCCGCGATGACCAGGGCGATGGCGGCGGACTGGGTGGCGGTCAGGGCCTGGTCGAGGATGAGGAAACCGGCCGCCGCGGCGATGGCGGGCTCCAGGCTCATGAGGATGGCGAAGGTCGGCGCGGGCAGACGGCGCAGCGCGAGGAGTTCGAGGGTGTAGGGCAGGACGGAGGAGAGCAGGGCGACGCCGGCGCCGAGCGCGAGCGTCACCGGGTCGATCAGCTTCGGCCCCGACTCGACGATGCCGAGCGGCAGGAACAGCAGCGCGCCGACCGCCATCGCCAGCGCCAGCCCGTCGGCCTGCGGGAAGCGGCGTCCGGTGCGGGCGCTGAAGACGATGTACGCCGCCCACATGGCGCCCGCCGCCAGGGCGAAGGCGGCACCGGCCGGGTCGAGGCCCTCGAAGCCGCCGCCGCCCAGCAGGAAGACGCCGGCCAGGGCGAGCGCGGCCCAGACCAGGTTCACCGCACGGCGGGAGGCGAAGACGGACAGGGCGAGCGGGCCGAGCACCTCCAGGGTGACGGCGGGGCCGAGCGGGATGCGGTCGACGGCCTGGTAGAAGAGGCCGTTCATGGCGGCCATGGCGATGCCGAAGACGACGACCGTGCCCCAGTCGGCCCGGGAGTGGCCGCGCAGCCGGGGGCGGCAGACCAGGAGCATGACGACGGCGGCCACGGCCAGCCGCAGGGTCACCACGCCGAGCGCCCCGGCCCGCGGCATCAGGCTCACCGCCAGCGCGGCACCGAACTGCACGGAGATGCCACCGGCGAGGACCAGGCCGACGGGGCCGAGGGCGCCGAACCGCCCGCCCGGCGCACCGTCCGGCACGGACGCGTGACCGACGGCGGGCGCGGCGGCGGGCGCGGCGGCCGGGGACGAGGTGCCGGGGGTGGCGCTGGGGGTACTCACGGGGGCTCCGGGACGGTGTGCGGACGGGCGTCGTTCGACATACTGCACTGCACGGTCCAGAGTAATGGACCATGTCAGGCACGTAGCCGTTTTACGCAACTGTCGGGGCCGGGGTGTCCGGCTGTCAACGCACGTCCGACTGGCGAGCCGGGTACCGCCCCCGCCCGGCCCCGCACCGAGCGGGTACGGTCGCCGGGTGAGACGACTCCTGACCCGCCTCTGGCGCCTGCTGCGCCCCGTCCAGAGCCGCCTGATGTGGCTGGTGAACGCCAAGTTCGTGGTCGGCGTGACCGGCGTCGTGCGGGACGACGAGGGGCGGGTCCTGATGCTGAAGCACCGGTTGTGGGCGCCGGGCCGCCAGTGGGGTCTGCCGAGCGGCTTCGCGCACAAGGGCGAGGACTTCCGGCAGACCGTCGTCCGGGAGGTCAGGGAGGAGACCGGGCTCGACGTGGAGGCGGGCCGGCTGGTCATGCTCAACAGCGGCCTGCGCACCCGCCTGGAGGTGGCCTACGAGGCCCGTCTCCTGGGCGGCGAGCTGCGCCTCGACCCCTTCGAGATCCTGGAGGCCCGCTGGTGCCGCCCGGACGAGCTGCCCGAGGACGTCCAGCCGGTCTGCCGTCCGCTGGTACGCGGCGAGAGGGCGCCCTGACCGGGCCGGTCACCCCATGCTCTTGGCGCCGTCCAGGGCCTCCCGGATGATGTCGGCGTGGCCGGCGTGCTGGGCGGTCTCGCCGATGACGTGCATCAGCACCCGGCGTGCCGACCACTCGGTGTCGGCCTCGAACCACGGCGCCTTCGGCAGCGGATGGGCGGCCCCCAGGTCGGGCAGAGCGGCGATCAGCTCCTCGGTCCGGCGGGCCACCTCGGCGTAGTCGTCCAGCACGCCGGCCAGCGTCTCGCCGGGCAGCATCTTGAACTCGTCGGCCCGCTGGGCGAAGTCGGCCTCGGTCATGGCCGCGAAGTCGCCCATCGCGGAGGGGCCGTTCGCGATGAAGGCGGTCCAGTTCCGCTCGGCCGCGGCCGTGTGCTTGATCAGGCCGCCCAGGCACAGCTCGCTGACGGTGGTCCGGAGCCCGGCCTGCTCGTCGGTGAGGTCACGGGTGGTGAAGCGCAGGAAGTGCCGGTGCTTGGCCAGCGTCTCCAGCAGGTCGGCCCGCTCGCCGGTGAGGGGCTTGGTGATGGACTCGGTGGTCGCCTCGGCGCTGGACTCGGCGATGGGCTCGGTGGTGGGCTCGATGGTGCTCATGGGGTCTCCGCCTTCCGCTGTTCCTGCTCCGTCGGTCGAGGACCACGCTACGACCGATCTAGGTCAATCCATGTCCTAGATCGGGCCCGGAGCGCCTAGTGGGCGATCCCCCCACCGCCCATCAGCAGGTCCAGCCCCTTGGTGTCGTCGAAGGTGCCCTCGGTCAGCCGGGTGACGCCGGTCGTGGACGGCCCCTCGGCGGTGCCCCACAGCAGGTACGCGACGCCCTCGACCGTGTCGCTGCCCGGCGCGGTCACCACGAGGTCGGCCCGGCCGTCGCCGTCCAGGTCGGTGAGGCCCACGGCGGCGCCGAAGTCCGCGTCCCCGCCCGGCGCGGCGCCGAGGTCGTCCCCGTCGAACAGCCGGGCGCCCGCACCGCTGAGCCCGTCCGGTCCCCCCGCGAGGAACAGCACCTGCTCCGGCCCGGGCTCCCCGTACACGTCCCACCGGGGAGCCCCGGCCACCACGTCCGCGTACCCGTCGCCGTTGACGTCCCCGGTGTCCAGGCTGGTGAGGACGGCGTCCTCGTCCTGGGGTTCGTCGCCGGGCACGCCGGGGGTGTCGCGGTCGACCGTGGTCGTACGCGTCCCCGGTCCGCCCTCCGACCCGTACACCACCGTCACCGAGCTCCGGCTCGCGTCGCCGCCTCGGGGACTGAGGACCAGGTCGTCGGTGCCGTCCCCGTCCACGTCGCCGATCGCCCCCTCGCCGGCGTCGGGGAGCCGGACGTCCCCGGGCTGCGTGAAGCCGTCCCGGCCGCCGCGCAGGTAGCTCACCGGCTGGGTCCGGTCCCGCCAGGGCACCTCGCCTCCGGTGTCGGCGTCGTGGATGCTCACCAGGTCGTCGACGCCGTCGCCGTCGAGGTCCCCGGCGAGGAGGTCGTCGTAGTTCGCGCTCTCGACGTCCGGTGCGGGGCGGCGCGGAGCAGCGACCCGGCCCGTCCCGGCGGGGGTGCCGTCCCGCCCGAAGGGCCCCTTCAGCAGCCCCTTGCCGGAGCCGAGCCCGAAGACCAGGTCGGGGTGCCCGTCCCCGTCGAAGTCACCGCCGGCGAGCTGCTCGTCCAGGATCGGGTCGTCGCCCCAGGCGACGTGACTGCCGTCCGTCCCCGGCACCCGGACTGCACGCGAGAGCCCGTTCTCGGACCCCCACATGATGATCACGCTCGGCTTCCAGTCGAAGACGGAGGCGGCGAGATCGGTGTACCCGTCCCCGTCGAAGTCGCGGGCCACGACATCGCTCCCGAAGAACGACTCGTCCCGGTTCTTCCCCGGTATCCCGGCGTCGTCCTGCGTCAGGTGCTGACACCGGGCGATCCCGGTCCCGTCCCCCGCCCCGTACGCGACCTCGACACTCCCCCCGCCGTACCCGCCCGGCACGTCTCCCATCGAGCCGAGCGCCAGGTCGGGATGCCCGTCCCCGTCGAAGTCGGCGGCGCCGTCCGACGCGGGCCGGTCCGACGCGGAGGAGGGGGACGCGGAGGAGGGGGACGCGGTGCCGTGAGCGCCGCCGCCGGTCCCGCAGCCGTACGGCGCGGCGATGTCGACGGCCCCGTCGTCGGCGATCACCAGACCCGCGGCGACCGCCAAGGCGACGAGCGCCGCACCGCCCCCGACCACCCACGGCCGCCTGCCGCCCCGCCACCGCGACGCCTGCCCCTGATCACCCGAACCGTCCATACGAACGATCACGCACCCGTCGCGGCACGCGGTTCCGACCCCTCACACGGGCCGACGCGCCACAGCCAGCAGGTGCGAACTCGCCGCCAGCAACTCGGGGTAGGGCTCGGCCATACGAGCCGCACCGAGCACCGACTCGAACAGGCTCGACTCACGGAACGACTGACCCGTGTTCCGCTCCGCTGCCGCCAGCAGGGACCAGGCAGGCCCCTCGATCCCGAAGACGGACGCGTCCGGGAACCCCGCCGCCGCGACCTCCTCGCGCAACTGCTCCCCGGTGTGGAAGTACGCCGTGGTGAACGCCTTCTTCCCATCGTGGATCTGGGTCGCAAGGATGGTCCCGATGCTCTCCCGCATCGACTCCTTGTGCAGATGTGCGTAGGCGGCGTGCTCAAAGAGCGACGCGTACCGGTTGATCCCGGCGACCGCGAGGAGTCCGCCCGGCCGGAGCACCCGAAGTGCCTCCGCCAGCGCACGGTCCCGGTCCACCCGCTGCGGCAGGTGGTACATCGGACCCAACACGAGTACGACGTCGTAGGCGCTGTCGTCGGCCGTGAGGTGTCGGGCGTCGCCCAGCTCGGCGGTCGCGCCAGTGGCCACCGCCTGTTCGATGTGGCGGGGAATGGGATCGACCACGTGCACCTCGTACCCGTCCTCCACCAGCCATCGCGCATGCGTGCCGGGACCACCTCCGACGTCGAGCACCCGGGCCGGTGGCGAGGGGAGATGGCGGCGCAGCAGCTCCTGCGTGCGTACCATCTCCAGACGCCCGTCGGCAGTACTGACCAACCGGTCCGCCTCGTCGACGGTCTCGCTGTAGAACCTCACGATCTCCGGCGTCACCTCAAGGCTCGTCATCCGTACATTGTTACGGCGTACCGGTGGACCGGTCCAGTGATCGGGAAGGAGCGCCATGCCGCTGCTGAAGTACGAGCAGATCGCCGACGATCTGCGCACCCGCATCGCGAACGGCGAGTTCGGGACGGGCGACCTCCTGCCGTCGGGCCGTGATCTGGCCGAACAGTGGGGTGTGTCACGGGCCACCGTTGTCAAGGCCTACGACACCCTGCGTCACGACGGGCTCGTGGCCGCCCGGCAGGGCTCCGGCTACGTTGTGACGGAGACACCCGTCGCCCGCCCCGCCGGTGGACGCCGGGCGGGCTCGACCCGCCTGTCGGGGGGAGCGCCGTACCGCCGACTGGGCACACCGGATCGCGCGGTGCCGCCCGCCCACGTCACCGAGGCCCTGGGGTTGACGCACGGCGAGAAGGCCTTGCGTCGTGTTCGGCTCGTGCTCCTGGACGACGGTTCTCCGTACAGCCTGGTGACCGCATGGTTTCCGGCCTCCGTGGCGGACGCCGCGCCGCGACTGTCCGCCAAGGGGCCGATCGCCGAGGGCACGACGCACTACGTCCGCCGCGAGACGGGCCATTCCCCGGTCGAGGGCGTCGACGTCACAACGGTGCGACTGGCCACGGACGAGGAGGCACGACACCTGGATGTGGAGCGGCCCGCAGCAGTGGCCGTCGTCCTGCACACAGCGTTCGACCAACGACACCACGCGCTGGTGTGCGAGGAGGGCATCACACCGGCCCACGCCTTCGAGCAGATCGACAGCTACCCCATGGGCTAGCGACACACCGCTTCGGACGAAGCGGCACGTGGATCAACCAAGTTCTGGTGCAAGCGCACCTCTTCACGCGGTGCCTGCCGGCCGACAGACTGTGGCCGTGGACAACCGACCGGCGCCCGGCGCACTGGCACCCCACCGGTACTCCTACCTCGAAGACGCCCTGGAACTGTGTGAGGCAGACCTCGACGCGGACGACCCGGATCGTCGTCGAGCGGCGCAGCTCGCCAACCTGTGTGTACAGGTCTTCCGGGAGTACGCGACGCTTATGCAAGAAGCAGACCAGCACCTGCCCAAAGCAGCGCGAGACCGAATCATCCCCGTGCACGTGGAGCGATCCATCGAAGGCCTTTCGCGCCTGGCGGAGATATTGGCCATCGACCTCGACTAAAGGCTGTCCCGTAATGATCAACGGAGTGGACGGTTCCATCGAGCATGGTCGACTCGGGCCGGTCTATCCGGCGAGCGCGAGGTTGTGCAGGCGGGCGATGCCAAGCATGGCGTGATGAACACCGTCTCCCTTCAAGCGGCAGTCGCGGAGGATCGTCCAGCTCTTCATGCGGGCGAAGGCGTGCTCGACACGAGCACGGACCTTGCGGTGTGAGCGATTGTGCTCCTCTTTCCAGACTGGGAGTTCGGCCTGGCCGGGCTCGCGACGGTGGGGGATCACCAGGCCGGTGCCACGGTAACCGCCGTCAGCGATCACCGTCGCGTTGCCGACGGCCGGCTTCACTCCGGACAACTCCCATGCCCTGCAGTCGTTGCGGTTACCGGGCCAAGGCCGACCCACGGCGACGACCAGTTGTGTATCTGCGTCAATGACGACCTGGTGGTTGGTGGAGTACCGATAGTTCTTCGACTGCTCGGCCACTGAATGGTCACGCGTGGGCACCAAGGTGCCGTCCACGATGAGCACGGTGTCCTTGTGGAAACGACGGCGCGCCCGCAGCGCGAGCAGCGGCGGCCCCAGACGGTTGATGACGCGGTCTGGCGCAGCGTCAGGTTGGTTCTCCAATACGCTGCCACCAGCAGGACGCGGTCCTCCAGCAGCAGGCTCCACGGCCGGCCTCGACGGACTACGTCAGCTCCCTCACGACGCAGGGCGGTCACGAACTTGCCGAAGCAGCGTGGGCTCAGCCCCGTGAACGGGTCTATCCAGGACGGCTCAGACGCTGTGATCACACATGACACGGTCGAGATCATCGCAGAGCAAGATCACTTACGAGGCGGCCCTTACAGGCGGAACCGCCTGGGACGCCAAGACCATCCCGCGTCGAGGACCGATCGCCGCAGGACGTTGCTCATCTCGCGTGTGTCCAGCGTCTTGACTCTGCGGCGGCGGCCATCAGGCCCCCGCTCGTATGTCCACTCCACCGAGAACCCGTGACCACGCCCGTACGCACGCGACGCGGACAACTTCCCCCTGGAACTCGTTCGCTGCTCCTGCAGAACTCGTACCTCATGGCATCCGGGATCCATGTGCATCCTGATCGTCAGACGTTGGTCGACCTGTTGACCGGGCGAGCGGCGCAGGATCCGCCACTCCGCCACCAAGTCGCCCTTCTCCGCAGGGTCGGCCAGCCGCACGCGGCAGGGCACGCCCGGCCCGTTCACCGAGAGCAGCGCGTCCCGGACCTCGGCAATGGCGAGCGGTGCAACGCCGCTGACGGGATGCCGGGTTCCGGTCAATCGTTTGAAGAAACCCACCGGATCAGACTACGGCGGGCAGGCCGATGGTCAGGGGAGCCCCTTCCCGTTGCGGGACAACCTTTAGACCGCGGAAGCACCAGCGACGACTGAGACGCAAGGTGACGACGAGCCAGGAGCCCCGTCGCATCGAACAGCCCCGCCTGAAGCGGTAGTCAACGCACCGGCCGATCTGTGGCATCTGCGCGTTCCGCAGGAGTGAGCGGACGACGATTACTGCCGATTCGCTTGACTGGACCGGTCCACCGGTCCAGTCTGACTCTCGGAGTCGCGTGACAGCGGAAGGCGCCGCATCTCGGTCGCGGCCAGTCACGTAGTCAACATGCCGAAGCCCCGGCGGCCGTCCGACCGGCCCCGGGGCATGGCCACCAGCCAAACCCAAAGGAGCTGATGACATGAACGAGCCTATCGGTCGCCTCTGCACACGGGTGAGCTTGCTGCTCAAGCCCCGAGGCACCCACCGCCGCACCGGCCCGCGCCCGGCAACCCGTACCGCGCCGCCCCCTCCGTCCACCGTCGGCGTGATCACCCTCCCCTCCCACCGCAGTCCCTACGGCCTGCCCACGGCCCTCGACGGCGCCGAGACCGTGGCCGTCCGCCCCTACCTGCTCGCGGGCACGCTGTACGAACTGGAGGCGGCCGCATGACGACACCGCGCGAACCTCGACTGCTCCCCTGGTCCGGCCCCGAGGGCAGGCCCTGCTACCTGATCACCGACGACAACGGCGGCCCCGTCTCACGGCTTGCCGACACCGCCGAGTCCACTCAGCTCGGCATGGGAGCGGAACTCCTCGCCCACGCCCACGACCTCCTCCCCCGCACCCCGCTCGGCGAACTCCGCTACCTCGCCGAATCCCTCGCGGACGCGCTACGGGTGGCCGAGAGCCGGGGGCGGAGGCTGAGCGACCTCCGTCAAGTCGACTCACTGACCAAACCCTGATAGGGCCCATCCAGCAGACGCATATGATCGCGTCACAAATCGACGTAGGGGCGGGGAAGATGACGGACGTGAGTGGCAGACGGAGATCCCTGACGGCGGTGTTGACGACAGCAGCATGCCTGCTGTTCTCCGGCTGCGGAACCGAAGCCGAAACACCCGAGGCGCCTTCGTCGGCCACCGCATCCCCTCCGAGCACAGCTCCTTCCGCCACCAGCGTCGACGGCAAACCAGTCTCGGTTCTCGACATCGGCCGCGTGAAGGAAGTACTGCCCGACGAAGCCGCACTACCGGGCTGGTCGCGCATCGTTGAGCCATTGGTGACCACCGACCAGTTCATGTGCCAGGGAGTGATGGCACATGGCTGCCCCGGCCTTGTAGCCCTGGGCCAAAGCGACTTCAAGCGCGACGGCCGGACCCCTGGCGAGAGCATCCGACTGACTTTCGCCCTGTACTCCTGCTCCAGCGAAAGCGCCGCGCACGATCTCTACGCCTCGCTGAACCTGAGTGGCGCGCAAGTCGGCCTTTCCGAATCTCTGGGAGACGAGCAAACAGCTACCCGAGATGTGCTCAAGTCATCCGCGGATGTCCAGCCGACGCTGCTCTCCGTGAAGGCCCGAAGCGGCACGACCCTGCTGTGGGTCACCGCAATGACATCTGAGCAGAAGACCACGAAGGAGCGGACCCAAGCGGCACTGAGACTGCTTCGTGATCGGGTCCAGCAAGCCAAGGAGGGCATCAAACCCAACGTGGGCGCAAGGATCAGTTGAGACGTCGCCTCTCATCAAGGCATGTAATCCCCACGGGGCATCCCGTCCGCCGTGACCAGACTACGGATTGACGTCCAAGTACCGCTCAGGACTGATTCATCGAGCGCCTTCAGAACCCTAACTTCGACTGCATGCCCAGCAGATCGAACACCTCACGCAGAGCCGTCCTGACCGCACTGCTCGCGGGAGCCGTGTCCGTCCCCCTTCTGGGAGCCGCCCCAGCGTCGTCAGCGCCCGCCGCCGTACTGGCGTTGCCCTCCCCCACCGGCGCCCGCCCGGGCCGGCTGGGGCCGGCAGATCCGACGGTCCCGCTCTTGGGTGAGCGGAGTTGGTACATCACCCGCGATTTCACCCGCGCCTTCTTCGGCCTCCACCTGCGAGGCCTCCCCCAACCGCTCCTCCAGGGCGCCACGCCCTCCCACCCGGAGGTCCGGTTCCACCGGCCGTAGAAGTCACCAGCGCGACGGCCCTCATTCCAGCCCCTCATTCCAGCCCCTCCGCCAGCACCTCCGCCAGATGCCGCCCCCGCACCCCCGCCAGCTGTTCCAGCTGGGTCCGGCACGAGAAACCGTCCGCCAGGACCACCGCGCCGTCCGGGGCCTCGCGCACCGCGGGGAGGAGCTGGTCCTCGGCGCACGCGGCCGACACCTCGTAGTGGCCGTCCTCGAAGCCGAAGTTGCCCGCGAGGCCGCAGCAGCCGCCGCTCAGCTCACCGGTCAGGCCTGCCGACTCCCGCAGGCGCCGGTCGGCCGCGTCGCCCAGGACCGCGTGCTGGTGGCAGTGGGTCTGGCCGACCGCCGGGAGGTTCACGGCAGGGGGGTTCCAGTCGGGGGCGTGGCGCTCCAGCGCCTCCGCGAAGGTCAGGACGCGCGAGGCCAGCCGGGCCGCGCGCGGGTCGTCGTGCAGCAGCTCGGGCAGGTCCGTGCGCAGGGCGGCGGCGCAGCTCGGCTCCAGGACGACGACCGGCGCGGACGTCTCCAGCACCGGCGCCATCAGGTCGAGCGTGCGGCGCATCACCGCCCGGGCCCGGTCTAGTTGGCCCGTGGAGACGTACGTCAGGCCGCAGCAGACCCGGCCGCCCCGACGGGCCGTCAGCAGCGCCAGGGGCGACTTCGACGTACCGTCGCCGACCACCCCGCGTCCCCGCAGCGTCGGCGGCAGCGCCACCCGCAGCCCCGCCGCCTCCAGCACCCGTACGGCCGCCCGGCCGACGGAGGGCGAGAGGTGCTCGGTGAAGGTGTCGGGCCACAGGACCACCAGGTCCCCGCCCGCGGCCGGCCGCCCTCCCCGCCTCCGCCACCACCTGCTGAACGTCTCCCCGGCCAGCCGCGGCACCTCCCGCTCCCCCGCGATCCCGCCCAGCCGCTTCGCCACCGCCGCCAACGGCCGCACCGACGCCAGCGCGTTGACGACCGGCGCCACCCGCGCCCGTGCCGCCCAGCGCAGCCACACCGGCAGCCAGCCCATCGCGTAGTGGGCGGTGGGGCGGCGGCGCCCGGCGTAGTGGTGGTGCAGGAACTCCGCCTTGTACGTGGCCATGTCGACCTCGACCGGGCAGTCGGAGCGGCAGCCCTTGCAGGACAGGCACAGGTCCAGGGCGTCCCGGACCTCCGTGGACCGCCAGCCGTCCGTCACCAGCTCGCCCGCGAGCATCTCGTGCAGCAGCCGGGCGCGCCCGCGCGTGGAGTGCGTCTCCTCCCCCGTCGCACGGTACGACGGGCACATCACGCCCGCCCCCGACACCGACGTCGTACGGCACTTGGCGACCCCGACGCAGCGGCGCACGGCCGCCGAGAAGTCGCCGCCGTCGGACGGGTAGCCGAACTCCACGTCCACCGGCTCGCGCGGCAGGACGGAGAAGCGGAGGTTGGCGTCGAGCGGCGCCGGGCGGACCAGCATGCCGGGGTTGAGGAGGTCGTCCGGGTCCCAGACGGCCTTCGCGCGCTCGAAGAGGGCGACCGTCTCTTCGTCGTACATCCTCGGCAGCAGCTCGGCCCGCGCCTGCCCGTCCCCGTGCTCCCCGGACAGCGAACCGCCGTGCGCCACCACCACGTCCGCCAGCTCCTCCGAGAAGCGGCGGAAGCGGGCGACCCCGGCCTCCGACAGCAGGTCGAAGTCGATGCGTACGTGGATGCAGCCGTCGCCGAAGTGCCCGTACGGCGTGCCGCGCAGCCCGTGGGCGGTGAGCAGGCGCCGGAAGTCGCGCAGATAGCCTCCCAGCCGGGCCGGCGGCACCGCGCAGTCCTCCCACCCGGGCCAGGCCTCCGAGCCGTCCGGCATCCTGGTCGCCGTACCGCTCGCGTCCTCCCGGATGCGCCACAGCGTCCGCTGCCCGGCCGGGTCGGTCACCACCCGCGCGTCCACGACGTCCGCCGCCCGCACCACCGCCTGCGCACGCGCGCGGGCCTCCGCCTCCGTGTCGCCGCCGGTCTCCACGAACAGCCAGGCCCCGCCCCGCGGCAGCCCCTCCGTGGACGGCACCAGGTCGACCGCCATGCCCTCCACCGTCAGCGGCCCGAACGGCAGCAGCCCGGCCGCCGCCTCCGCCGCGCCCGCCTCGTCGGCGTAGCCCAGCACGGCCAGCGCACGCGCGCGCGGAGACTCGACCAGCCGGACGACGGCTTCCGTCAGCACGCCGAGGGTGCCCTCCGAGCCGCAGAAGGAGCGGGCCACGTCCGCGCCCTTCTCCGGCAGCAGGGCGTCCAGCGCGTAGCCGGAGATGCGGCGCGGAAGGTCGGGGAAGCCGGTGCGCAGGCGCGCCAGATCACCGTCCACCAGCTCGCGCAGGCCCTCCGGCGCCCCGGACCACTCCTGCCCGAGCCGCAGCCGCCGCCCGCGCGCGGTGAGCACGGACAGCTCGCGCACGCTGTCGGCCGTCGTGCCCCAGGCCACCGAGTGGGAACCGCAGGAGTTGTTGCCGATCATGCCGCCGAGCGTGCAGCGGCCGTGGGTGGACGGGTCGGGCCCGAACCGCAGCCCGTGCGGCGCGGCGGCGTCCTGGAGACGGTCCAGGACCAGCCCCGGCTGGACGACGGCCGTACGCGCCTGCGGATCGATCCCGACCAGCCGGTTCATGTGCCGGGTGAAGTCCAGCACCACCCCCGTGCCCGTCGCCTGCCCGGCGATCGACGTACCGCCGCCTCGCGCGACGACCGGCACCCCGCGCTCCCGGCACACCTCCAGTACGGCCGCCACGTCGTCGGCGTCCCTGGGCGCGACCACCCCGAGCGGGACCCTCCGGTAGTTCGACGCGTCCATGGTGGTCAGCGCCCGGGACGTGGTGTCGAACCCGACCTCGCCGCGGACGGCCCTGCGCAGTGCTGCCTCCAGATCCGTCATGCCTCCAGCATGGGCTCTCGTAGCTCCGCACAGGTCCGCACGGCGGAGATCTCGTCTCATCGGACGGACATGTCTTCGCCCGGTTTGGCCGAGGCGATACCCTCCGGCTCGTGGCTGAGATCCAGATTCCTGCTGACATGAAGCCCGCGGACGGTCGTTTCGGCGCGGGTCCCTCCAAGGTGCGGGTGGAGGCGCTGGACGCCCTGGCCGCCACCGGTACGTCCCTGCTCGGCACCTCCCACCGCCAGGCGCCCGTCAAGAACCTGGTCGGCAAGGTCCGTGAGGGCATCCGCGAGCTGTTCCGGCTCCCCGAAGGCTACGAGGTGATCCTCGGCAACGGCGGCTCCACCGCGTTCTGGGACGTCGCGACCCACGGCCTGATCGAGAACAAGTCGCAGCACCTGAGCTTCGGCGAGTTCTCCTCCAAGTTCGCCAAGGCCGCGAAGCTCGCCCCGTGGCTGGCCGAGCCGACCGTCGTCGCCGCCGACCCGGGCACCCACCCCGAGGCGCGCGCCGAGGCCGGCGTGGACGTGTACGGCCTCACGCACAACGAGACCTCCACCGGTGTCGCCATGCCGATCAAGCGCGTCGCCGGCGCGGACGAGGGCGCCCTCGTCCTGGTCGACGCGACGTCCGGCGCGGGCGGCCTCCCGGTGGACATCGCCGAGACCGACGTCTACTACTTCGCCCCGCAGAAGTCCTTCGCCTCCGACGGCGGCCTGTGGATCGGCGTCTTCTCCCCGGCCGCGATCGAGCGCGCCGAGCGGATCCACGCCTCGGGCCGCCACGTCCCGGAGTTCTTCTCGCTCCCGACGGCGATCGACAACTCCCGCAAGAACCAGACGTACAACACCCCGGCGCTGGCCACCCTGTTCCTCCTCGGTGAGCAGCTGGACTGGATGAACGGCCAGGGCGGCCTGGACTTCACCACGGCCCGCACCAAGGACTCCTCGTCCCGCCTGTACACCTGGGCCGACGAGTCCAAGTACGCCACCCCGTTCGTCTCCGACCCGGCCAAGCGCTCGCAGGTCATCGGCACGATCGACTTCTCCGACGACATCGACGCCGCCGCCGTCGCCAAGGTGCTGCGCGCCAACGGCATCGTCGACACCGAGCCGTACCGCAAGCTCGGCCGCAACCAGCTGCGCGTCGCGATGTTCCCGGCGATCGACCCGGCGGACGTCGAGGCGCTGACGAAGTGCGTCGACTACGTCATCGAGAAGCTGTAGCCGCACCTCGCCGTACGACGACGGAGGGCGCCCCGCGGGTGTTACCCCCGGCGCGCCCCCCGCCACCCGGCGCCCCACACCACCGCGGACAAGTGCACCGCGGGGGCCCCGCGGGGGGGGGGGGGGGGCCAGGGTGCCCCGCCCAGGGGAATATA